>JJNX02000259.1 GCA_000681355.2 Peptococcaceae bacterium SCADC1_2_3 | reverse complement strand
ACCCTCAACCATAACAGAATGTACGCCTATTTTTCCTAACCTGAAAAACGCTTCTCTTAAATCTACTTGCCCTTGTGGGTCTTGATTAACTTTCAAAATCTTAGCTCCTCTTTTTTCTATGGCCGCCATTTTTTTCTCCTCCGCAGCTTTGGTGGTGACAATAATTGTCTTTTTTATATGTTCATCGTTTAAGACATTTGCGGTTAAGGGAATTTTTAAACCGGTATCCACAATAATACGCAAAGGGCTAGTCCCTTTAACCAGCCTGACGGTTAACCTGGGGTTATCCTTTAAAAGAGTACCAATTCCTATTAATATACCGTCGTGAATGCTGCGCAACTGATGGGCTAACCTTAAAGAACTGCCGGAACTAATCCATTGGGACTGGCCGGTAGCGGTAGCCAGGCGGCCATCAAGGGATTGAGCGTATTTAACCGTTACAAAAGGAAGGCCTGTTTGGATGTACTTGAAATAAAAAACATTTAACTGCCGGCACTTTTCCTCTAAAACGCCAAAGGTTACTTCCATCCCTTGGGCTCTAAGATAGGCAACACCTTTTCCGTTTATTTCCGGTGCAGGATTTAAAGTGCCAATAACGCACCTTTTTATGCCTTTTTGCACCAGTATTTTAGCGCAGGAAAAATTATCTTCCGGGGAAAAACAAGGTTCTATGTTGGTATAAATAGTAGATTCCTGCTCTGGGGCAAGATTATAAAGAACCTGAGACACAGCGTGGGGTTCAGCGTTGGTTTTTTGGTACCCTTGAGCAATAATCTGATCGCCTTTTACTAAAACTGCTCCTGCCAGAGGTTTGGGCTTGTTTTTATACCTTTTTCTACCGGCAAGTTGGATGGCCTTTTGCATAAAAAATTCATCTTTATTCAAAAAAACACCTTCTTTATAGGTTAAATACCGGGGACAAGGGACAGGTGTTTTTAAAAGCTAAAAAATTATAACATGAGAGCGGGGAAAAAACACGTTAATTATAAACAAGTTTATAGAC
>JJNX02000258.1 GCA_000681355.2 Peptococcaceae bacterium SCADC1_2_3 | reverse complement strand
ATAGATGTTATTTATGCGATTTGTATTGTCCCGAACAAGCTATTGAGTGTGATTGGACTAAACAATGTGAGTTCATGGAAAATATTTTGGAAAGAGCAAAAAAAAATAGTGAAAAATAATTGCCGCTATTTTATCATTTGCCTCCGGGAAGACTCTACCCTTCAGTTATATATACTAAAAAAGAAGGATAAACGTATAGCAAAACTAGAGGAAGAAAACCGGAGACTTAAAGTCGAGTTGGAATATGTTCGGGGATTGCTATATGCAAAGGAGTAACTACAGCAGCTACATGTAGTCGCTGAAAAAGTACCGTAGTTTCGGGGCTTTCAGCCCCGTGACCACGAGTTTTTATGAGGAGGTAAATCGTTATGAAATGTGTTTTTTGTGGAGGTATATTAAAAGAGAAATTAGTAACCTTCAGTTATGAAGAGGGAGACAAGTATCTCATTGTGGAACATGTACCTGCTGAAGTTTGTGAAAAATGCGGTGAAAAAACTTATTCTCCAAAGGTTACCGATGAATTACTACGGTTTGCTAAAGATGAGTTTAAACCTAAAAAATTTATTGAAGTTCCAGTTTTTGAGTTTGCTGAAAGTTGTTAATGTTGGCGACCAACGGTGCATAACAGAGTGCTTGAGGCTAACACCCAAAGACTTCGCCCTTCTCAAGCATTTAATACGTCATCTGACATTCGGCTTGTAAGTTGGGCGTATTGGGGACTATAATCCTCACAGGTGGTGCTGATATGGCAACGCAAATCTTTACCTCTGAGGGATCTCATTTCTGATGCCGGTATTACTGTTCAACAGTTTATAGAGATACTTGACTAATAATAATCTCCTCACTATAAATATTCACGTGTCCCTCCAAACTTACAAAACGCTTGGAAAATCCATCTGAACCAGAATAGAAGAGTATACTCAGGGCATAAAATACGAAGGCTTCATGGGTAATCATCTTATACAGGACGGAGTAATAAGGCAGATCGAGATAATCAGTTTTAAAAT
>JJNX02000257.1 GCA_000681355.2 Peptococcaceae bacterium SCADC1_2_3 | reverse complement strand
ATAGATGTTATTTATGCGATTTGTATTGTCCCGAACAAGCTATTGAGTGTGATTGGACTAAACAATGTGAGTTCATGGAAAATATTTTGGAAAGAGCAAAAAAAAATAGTGAAAAATAATTGCCGCTATTTTATCATTTGCCGCCGGGAAGACTCTACCCTTCAGTTATATATACTAAAAAAGAAGGATAAACGTATAGCAAAACTAGAGGAAGAAAACCGGAGACTTAAAGTCGAGTTGGAATATGTTCGGGGATTGCTATATGCAAAGGAGTAACTACAGCAGCTACATGTAGTCGCTGAAAAAGTACCGTAGTTTCGGGGCTTTCAGCCCCGTGACCACGAGTTTTTATGAGGAGGTAAATCATCATGAAATGTGTTTTTTGTGGAGGTACATTAAAAGAAAAATTAGTAACCTTCAGTTATGAAGAGGGAGATAGGTATCTCATTGTGGAACATGTACCTGCTAAAGTTTGTGAAAAATGCGGTGAAAAAACTTATTCTCCAAAGGTTACCGATGAATTACTACGGTTTGCAAAAGATGAGTTTAAGCCTAAAAAATTTATTGAAGTTCCAGTTTTTGAGTTTGCTGAAAGTCGTTAATGTTGGCGACCAACGGCGCATAACAGAGTGCTTGAGGCTAACACCCAAAGACTTCGCCCTTCCCAAGCATTTAATACGTCATCTGACATTCGGCTTGTAAGTTGGGCGTATTGGGGACTATAATCCTCACAGGTGGTGCTGATATGGCAACGCAAATCTTTACCTCTGAGGGATCTTATTTCTGATGCTGGCATTACTGTTCAACAGTTTATAGAGATACTTGACTAATAATAATCTCCTCACTACAAATATTCACGTGCCCCTTCAGACTTACAAATCGCTTGGAAAATCCATCTGAACCAGAATAGAAGAGTATACTCAGGGCATAAAATACGAAGGCTTCATGGGTAATCATCTTATACAGGACGGAGTAATAAGGCAGATCGAGATAATCAGTTTTAAAAT
>JJNX02000256.1 GCA_000681355.2 Peptococcaceae bacterium SCADC1_2_3 | reverse complement strand
TATTTATTCAGATTTGGTTGAACATGCAACGCTTTGCTTCAATTGTGAAGACGTTATGACCTTTTTGGGTCGCAAGTTGCAGGGCAACTTCCAGGGAGAAATCGTCTCTCGAATAGAAAACGCCGTCCACAAGGAGTAAGGATAAAACACCGAATGAAGAAAAACAGCATCAAAATGTACGACAAATATAGTGTTTTAAGGATCGAAACTACCATTAACGACCCCCATGAGTTTAAAATCTACCGGAAGGTTAACCGCAAAAATGAGCCGGTCATGGCCTGGGTTCCCATGGGGAAAAGTGTTGCTAACATCTACCGTTATGCACAAGTTTCAAAAGCGTCCAACGTCCGCTACCTTGACGCTTGAGTCTTCGGTTGAAGATACCAGCGAAGTGGTGACCGAGTTGGAGGCGATTTGTAACCATGTTGACAAGGGAAGTGTCCGGCATACCGGCTTTAACCTTGTTTTAAGAAGAAAGTTGCAAAATCTTTCTTGCAGTGCTCAACGGTGGCAATAATATTAATGGTTTCACCAACAAAGACATCCGTAACGCTCTGTATTACCCTGCAGCAGATGGTAAAGATGCAGGCTAGAAGCCTGCACCACCAAGTTGATTAATAGAACTACCAGGCTTTTGGCTAAACTAGAGAGCACACCGGTTGATTGCTAAAATCCCGCATTCCTTTCTGGCATGAAATAAAATCGGACGCATTCCTGCCAAAGCTGCTCCAATTGCCGTCCCTGTAACACCATTTTCAGAAATGGGTGTATCAAATATTCGCTCGGAACCAAAACGCTTAAAAAGTCCGGTAGTAGAATTTCCTGCATACCAGGGACTGTTAACCCCTGGCCCAATTAAAAATACCTTTTTATCCTTATCCATTATCTGATGCAGAGTTTCGTGTTTATGGTAGCTTAAAAGTATACCACCGTAGTCATTGAAAAGTACCCCATCTCAAGATAAACTCACTGAAGTAGGTCACTACGGAAGTGAGGTATATGGGGGATATGATTAACTTGCTTCAAAAA
>JJNX02000255.1 GCA_000681355.2 Peptococcaceae bacterium SCADC1_2_3 | reverse complement strand
ATGGCGCTGTCGTCCTTTGACGATGCCATCTTTTTTGCATTCTTCGCTACCACATTTTGGGCAGGTAACCATGGCAACTCCTCCTGTATTGTTAATAATGTTGCTGGGAGTATATCATGGCTATGCTTGATTAATAATACCCCTCCTGAAAATAAAAAAGGCGCTGTTTAAAACGCACTTTTGGAGCCAGACAAATTAGCAATAAAATATTATGCTTTTAGAAGTTCTAGTATTTTACGCGATCTTAATGCCTTTCTGGATGATTTCTTTAATTAAAAATGTATTATTTTCTGCATTTTCAAACTCTTCCTTGGAATAAACATGAGGTTCCACCATTAGACCGGTTCCGTGAAATACCTCCATCAGAAAAACTGTTTCCTTAACATAGTTTTTCCCAAATTCAGGGGAAATAATAGCTATGTCTACATCGCTATATGATTTCGGATTACCCCTGGCATATGAGCCAAAAAGGTAAGCACAATCGACCGGAATTTGTTTTTTTAATTCGGTTATTGCGGGCTGACCCCCTAAAAATGGACAGTTAGTCTTTGTTGCTAACTATTTCGTAAAGTATCATTGAATTATTTAATCTGAAGGCGGCGGCCTTGACTGCCACCCCGCAGGTGGTAGGCCAAGGACTACCGACGGGGCGGCTCCGGGGAACATGTACGGCAGGTACGCACGCCCCATCGGAAAGCTCATTTTACCACCTGCGGGGTCCCCGGCCGTCAAGGCTTCCCTGACGGCGCCGCCTAAAAGACCTCCAGGGCTCACCAAGGAACATGTTAAACTTTTACTGGTTTTAATTCTATCTGGTTGTTTTTCAGTAGTTGATAGCATTCCAGCGGCGGTAAGTATTTTGTTGCTGAATGAATCCGGTTTTTGTTGTAAAAGCGGATAAAGTCGACAACAGTTGCATACGCTTCGGCATAGCCGGCAAACTCATGTTGCGATAGGCATTCCCCCTCTAAAATAGCGTTAAATGATTCAATATGAGCGTTTAGATTGGGCGTTTTAAAAGGGATCCTTTC
>JJNX02000254.1 GCA_000681355.2 Peptococcaceae bacterium SCADC1_2_3 | reverse complement strand
AAGTTTGTTCAGATTATCGGATGAAGATTTTTATTATGAAGGATTTGAAAAATTTTTTGGTCTGGATTAAATGGTTTTTGTAAGTGGCCAGGGACTTTTTAGGGAAGATATTATTTATCATAAATTGGCGTCTGCCTACTGTTAAACTTTATGAATCTTAAAATAACGGGAGAGAAATTCATGGATTACGCAACCGGTTCACTTTTTCCAGGTGAAGAAAAACAAGAGAAGGAACAAAAGGACGAGTTTGCCGCCTCTTGCCGGCCTCTTGCGGAATTGCTGAATTCGGTGCGCCATATCGAGGGTTTTCCCCTGGGCCGGGACGAGGATATTCTGGCCCTGTCCGATCCACCTTATTACACCGCCTGCCCCAACCCGTACATAGGTGAATTTATCAAGTTCTACGGGAAGCCTTATGATGAGGCCACCGATACCTACGAGCGCACGCCTTACGTTAGCGACGTGAGCGAGGGGAAGAACGACCCGGTTTACAACGCCCATTCTTATCATACCAAAGTGCCCCACAAGGCGATCATGAAATATATCGAGCATTATACAGAAGAAGGCGACCTTGTTTTCGATGGCTTCTGCGGCAGCGGTATGACCGGTGTGGCGGCGCAACTACAGGGCCGCCGGGCCATCCTGGGCGATCTTTCACCGGCGGCCACCTTTATTGCTTACAATTATAACGCCCCGGTGGATGTGGCGGAGTTTGAGCGGGAGGCCAAAAGAATCCTGCGGGAGGTAGAAAAAGAATGCGGCTGGATGTATGAGACATTTCATAATGAAGCAGGCATCCTGCCTGCAAAAAAAGCAATGGAAAAGGCTAGTGGAGCAGGCATCCTGCCTGCAAAAAAAGATGCTGGCTGGAAGCCTGCTCCACTTACTGAGTTTAAACAGACGGAAAGAGATCTTCCGCATTGGCAGCATCCTGGAGCGATTTTCTTTGTGACCTTTAACATCTACCAGAGAAAAGTACTCTCAGCAAAATCCCGGGATATTGTCATGGAAGCTGTCAAATACTGGGATGGAAGCAAGATCTA
>JJNX02000253.1 GCA_000681355.2 Peptococcaceae bacterium SCADC1_2_3 | reverse complement strand
TTGTTTTGGGCCAGGGTCACCAGGTATAGGCTAAAGAAACATCGGTTGAAAATGGTGTGTTGGAGGAACAAGTAAAAGTAGAAGAACAAATAAAAACAGACGGGGTAACTATGGCCAGGGAAGCAGCGCCTGCAGTAACCGTTACGGTAAAGGTATATGGCAGGCATAATTTGCTTTTAGCAGAACAGGTGACTTTAGGAACGGGAGAGTTAACTTTGCCTGGCGGACAGGATTACCGGTATGAGCATCCTACCGCCCTGGCTGCTTTGGCCCTGGCTCTGGAACAAAAGGGAATATCCTGGTCGGCAAGGTCTTTTAATGAAGACAGGGAAATAATTCAACTGGCTAACGAACCAGGACCGTGGGGCTGGGTTTTGCTAACCGGGGGTGAAAATGAAGGTATCCGGAAAGACAAGGCAGGGGTGTTAAATTTAACACCCCTACAGGGTGCAAATGAACTTAAAGAACTTGCTCTGTCTGGTGGTGAAGCGCTGGTTGTTTATTCACTGATGACAGGCAAGATGCCTGTTCCACTGATGACAGGCAAGATGCCTGTTCCACTGATGACAGGCAAGATGCCTGTTCCACTGATGACAGGCAAGATGCCTGTTCCACTGGAAGAAGGGCTGAAACAGGGTGAAAGATTGCAGTTTAATGGCCTGGCAGAAGAAAACCAGGGCCCGGAAGTAGAGTGGGAGAAAATCTTTGACAGAAGTGATGATGATCTTGGCTACTCCGTCCAGCAAACCACTGACGGCGGCTATATCATTGCCGGTAATACATACTCTTACGGCGCTGGCGATTATGACGTTTATTTGATTAAACTCAAAGGTGAAGCAGTTTTTCCCAACCAATCTCCTATTGCTTCCTTTACTTACATCACTAACGGCTTGCTGGCCACATTTACCTCCACCAGCACTGACCCCGAAGGAGGTCCTTTGACTTACCTGTGGGATTTTGGGGACGGCACATCTTCTACCGAACAAAACCCGGAGCACTATTACGACCTAGCGGGAAAACACCAGGTTACACTAAAAGTGGTTGACGGCAAAG
>JJNX02000252.1 GCA_000681355.2 Peptococcaceae bacterium SCADC1_2_3 | reverse complement strand
TAGTACTACAACGTTAAGTAAATGTTAAATATCCTTTAATGCGAAGCTTTTGCCCACAACAATTACATACTCCTGTCCAAACTGACAGAAATTGTTGAATCATCATCCTGATTTTCGGGATAGTCAACCCAGTAGTTTTTTTTAAGACGTATCATCTCTGATGTTAAAAAACCAAAAGCTATCATCGTCATAGTAACGTGATGGTGCCACCCTAACCAGGACCGCCCTTCAAAGTGGTCTAGTCCAAGTTCTTCCTTTAGTTGTTGATAGTTTTGTTCAATCCACCATCTTATCTTGGCCATGTAAACTAGCTGATGCAGAGTAGTTTCTTCAGGTAAATTAGAAAACCAAAATTTAGTTGGTTCCTCTTCGCTTTTAGGCCACTCGGCCAGAAGCCAGCACATTTTGTGTTCAACTTTCCCGTAGGCATGTCCATGTGCGGGTTGGACACGGATGCAGAGGAAATTGCTGCAAAGTACGCCCTTGCTTCCTTTTCTCCACGCTACCTCTTGCCATTCTTTCCGGGGCCTAGATTTAACTACTTTCAATACGCTTCGAGGATTTGGCAGGCCATAATGCTTCGCTCCTGCCCTGCCTTTCATTTGATACATTGGGGGAGGGGAATTGACAGCCTCCTCCCATACGCTGGTGGAATTATCAACACCAACAACATATTTAAGTTCCCGTCTTTCCAGTTGTTTTCTGAAGGCAGTTATTTTTCCATATCCCGCGTCTGCAACTATTACTCCTTGTGGTATTTTCCACGTCAATGTTTGATCAATCATTTTTAGGGCAATTTCCCATTTCTTTTGAAATTCTTGCTCTTGAGGTATGCCTGCTTTACTACGTTTTGTTGGGTCATTAATCCATTCCTCCGGCAGGTACAGGGAAAAGTCCAGTGGAAAACAGTAACTATCCGTAGCATAGTTCAGACTTACCGCTATTTGGCAATTACCCACCTTTCCCAGGGTGCCCGAATATTGTCTTGCTACACCAACGGAGTGTTTTCCTTGCTTTGGAAAGCCGGTATCATCAATTAACCATGCTACCGGAGGCGTGGCTATCGATACCATTTTTTCGAC
>JJNX02000251.1 GCA_000681355.2 Peptococcaceae bacterium SCADC1_2_3 | reverse complement strand
AGAAAATTGACTGGGATTATCATCCATTTAACTGACCGTTATTTTGGCTTCCATTGCGGTTTTTACCTGGATTATGATTATTATCCTTTGTATTTCTAGCTTTTTCTAGCAAATGGGTGCAATAACCCCTTGGTTATTGTTATTTACAATTTCTGTAGCCTTTTTCCTTATATCCCCTTTGAAGAAACGGACGATTTGCTTGAAGTTGTGTCCAATAATTTTCATCCCGGTAACCAATGTTGCTTTGACTTTACCTCGCACCTTGAGTCTTCCTGCCCCTTGTGAACACTTTAGTGAGGAGTTGGTTCCTTCAATAGCGGTACGTTTGCTGGTAGCTTCTTTCCTGGCTTTTTTATCTTCTTTCCGTTCACGGGCTTCGGCCAGAAATATAGCCTTCTGTTCAATTCGCAATACGGTATTATTTTTTCGGAATTTTACCGGGCAGACGTCTTGCCTGGGACAGTTTGAACAAACATTCCTGTCAAAATGAGCGAGAATTACATTATTCTTTCCATTAAACTGACAGCTATATGGAGCATGACCTTCTGGGCAGGAATCCACTGTTTTGTGGTCTTTAATGGTAAATGCAGTTAGCGGAATCTTTTCAGGATCTGGTTTTTTTCCGGTCATGTCTGTATAATGTATCGTTATTCCAGCGTCTTGCGCTTGTTTTTCCACTTCCCCGCTAAAATAACCTCCGTCGACGTAAAAGTCGGTGACATCCATTTTCTCTTGTAACACCGGTATGCGTTTTTCCAGCATTTCAGCATCGCTGATACTGTTTTTCTCAACCATGTAATCGGTAACTAATTGGACCGGGTTTTCGTCAGCACAAGTTTCGGCGATATTTAGGACTAGACCAACATGCCCTTTGGAGGCTTTCTTGCGGTAGGTCACATCCGAGTCGTAGGCTGATTGCAGGGAATTGGCCTCAATGTCTTTGTTTGCTTTGGCTATCCAGGCATTCTTCTCGTTGTCAAATGTGGCCTGCTCGTTGATAAACCGTCGGAGGATAGCGATAGCCTCCAATTCACTGATTTCCGGACTGGATTCGGTGATGGACACCAGTTCGGCTCCTAACCC
>JJNX02000250.1 GCA_000681355.2 Peptococcaceae bacterium SCADC1_2_3 | reverse complement strand
GATTATCTCTTGTATATAAAACCATATGCCCGGTAGTGGCGGCCCGTACCGCTGTACCCGCTGTTTCCGCGTCCCGGATTTCTCCGACCATTATTATATCCGGATCCTGGCGCAGCATGGCTCTTAACGCGGCCGCAAAAGTAAAACCGGTTTTCGGGTTTACCTGGCACTGGGTAATTCCTTCCAGCATGTACTCCACCGGATCTTCAACAGTAAGGATATTTTTATCTGGTTTGTTCAATTCTCTTAAAACGGCATATAAAGTGGTGGTTTTACCGCTGCCCGTCGGACCGGTAACCAATACCAGGCCGTGGCTGCTTTGCAGCGCCTTGTGGAGGCCGGTTAAGTTTTCAGCGTTAAATCCAAGTTCTTTTAAGCTGGTTAGTTGGCGGCTGCGGTCAAGCAGGCGGATGACCACCTTTTCGCCGTAAACAGTAGGCATCACGGATATTCTTAAATCTATTTCCCTTTCCCGGTACCTGATCTGGATCCGCCCGTCTTGAGGCAGCCTTTTTTCGGCGATATTAAGCTGCGCCAGGATTTTTAACCGGGCCGCCAGAGAAGCCCGGGAACGCCGGGGCAGAATCATGGCTTCCCGCAGCAGGCCGTCTACCCGGTAGCGTACCCGCACGTTTTCCGGACCGGGTTCAATATGGATATCGCTGGCCTGTTCTTCGATGGCCTGAACGATGATGGAATTAACCAGTCGCACTACCGGCGCTTCGTCAGCGGCTACTTCCGAAGGTTCTTCCAGCTGGAGGGCTTCGTTTTCGACCACCTGAAATTCCTGGAAGGCCTTTTCTAATTCCGGCAAACCGTAATATCTTTGCAGGGCTCCCTCAACTTCCCGTTCCCCGGCCAGCAGGGGGATTATCTCCAGACCGGTAACCAGGCGTAAGTCATCGACAGCCACCAGGTTTGTAGGGTCGGCCATGGCTACTTTGAGCCGGTTGCCTTCTTTTGCTAAAGGAATGACTTTGTAGCGGCGGGCCAGTTGTTCGGGTACCAGGGAGAGCAGTTGTTGGTCGGTCACCAGCCCTGCCGAAACCTGAGCAATACCAAGCTGCTCTTCCAGGGCACTGGTAATTTCC
>JJNX02000249.1 GCA_000681355.2 Peptococcaceae bacterium SCADC1_2_3 | reverse complement strand
AGGGGATAAGGTGGCCGTCTTTCCGGCCGGTCGGGAAATGTTCGGGAAAAAAGGAGAAACGGCCATCAGTCACGGCGGCATCCATTTAGAAGAGGTGATTGTTCCCTTTGTGGAGGTACAGTGATGAGGACCACCATGATTGGTTTTGACCGGCCGCTTAAGCCCCGCTGGATTTTTGAGTGCCTGCTTCTGGCCAACCCGGGGCAGCGGTTGACGGAATTAAACGGGCCGTTTGAACAAATTGCGCGCGAGTTGACCGGGCGGGAGGGCAAACGCAAAGTCCGCACCGTACTTTTTCGCTGTTTTTTGCGTGATGAACAAAATAAAGCCAGGGCGCGGGGAAACCTGGTTATAAAGGATTTGAGTCTTAAATACGGCCTTGCCTTTATGACACCTGTTTATCTGTTTTACCTGGTGGCCCATACTGAGGTATTGAAAAAAATGTCTGAACACATTTTCCGGCTCTATGATTTTGGCCAGGAAATAAAGATGTCTTTTGTAAAAGCAAAGATGGTGGACAGCTTTGGCGAACGGGATGTGGTTACCCGTTCTGCCGGCGCCTTTATTCAAACCCTGAAGAATTTTGGCGTGGTGGAAAGGGTGGACGGGCGGCTGAGGTTGCAGAAAAGACTGCCGGTTGATGAGGAACAAACCCGGGTCATCCTGCAGCTTTTTGCTTTGGAAATCCTGGGCTCACCGCAAATTTTCTTAAATCATCTCCCCCGGTCCATGTTTAACTACTTTAAACTGCCGGATTTAAAAATAGTGGCGCAGAAATATAACGGCGAGTTATGGGATTATCAGCACCGCCTAAAAGATGATTATTTAATCATGCATTTTTGAATGAAACGGTATATATGCTCAGTTCATTAGAGAAAACAATAACCGAAATAGCAAAAGAAACATTTTTTCTTGAAGCAAAAATGCCGGTAATTTGTATTGACATTATCAGGATAGGAATATATATTTAATAAGTTGAAATATTTACTTTTTTTATTTTTTGGCTTTTTTAAGGAACTTTTTTCTCGTTTATTTTAAAAGGAGCGGTTAAGTTTGGAAAATATAAAATTTAAAGAAGAAGAGCTTTTTGAAG
>JJNX02000248.1 GCA_000681355.2 Peptococcaceae bacterium SCADC1_2_3 | reverse complement strand
TTTCCGGGCAGCAGGCCCAAAAAACTCAAATCACTTTTTGCCTCTTCCAGACGCATGGCCCAGGAAATATCCCCCGGTACCAACACTAAATCTTCCGGCTGCACTATTTTAACCCAGTTTTCATAAATTAACCGGGTATGGTTGGTCCAGGCGGGTTTTATTTCCCCCATTAGTTTATACTCATCTGCCTCTTCCCAAAACCCAGGCGTAGGAAGCTTTTTAAACGAGAGATGCAAGTCGCCAAGGGCGTATATTTTCACTTCCTTTTTATCCCCGGCCAACCGCCAGCATTTTATTTACGGCCGCTATGGCGGACACGCGGATTTCAGGAGAAACCTTTACTTCAAAGACCATTTCTTCTAAAGAATAAATAATTTTTTCCAGGGTAATTAGCTTCATATTGGGGCAAACAGCTTGTTCGGAAACAGGAATAAACCTTTTATCCGGATTTTCCTTTCTTAAGCGGTGGATAATCCCAATTTCTGTCCCGACAATAATTTCTTTAGCCTGACTGGTTTGGGCGTACCGGCATAGCCCGCCGGTACTTAATACTTCATCGGCCAGGACAATTACTTCCGGCCTACATTCCGGATGCACTACTACCTTGGCTAAAGGATAATCTTGTTTTAATTTTTCAATATGGTTAGGTAAAATTCTGGCGTGGGTAGGGCAGTAACCGGGCCAAAAAATCATTTTTTTACCTGTTTTGGCGGCTACATATTGACCAAGGTACTGGTCAGGAACAAATAAAATCTCTTCGGCCTTAATGCTTTCTACAATTTTAACCGCGTTAGCTGAAGTACAGCAAACATCTACTTCGGCCTTTACCGCCGCCGAAGAATTAATATAACATACTACCGCCGCTTTAGGATGCTCTTTCTTTTTTTGTCTTAGTTTTTCCGCGGTTATCATATCAGCCATGGGGCAGCCGGCGTTTAAATCGGGAAGTAAAACCAGCTTGTCGGGACAAAGAATGGAAGCTGTTTCCGCCATAAAATGAACGCCGCAAAAAACAATCACTTCAGCCTTTGTTTGCGCTGCCTTTTGACTTAATTCTAAAGAATCGCCCACGAAATCAGCCGCGTCATGAACCTCTCCTAACT
>JJNX02000247.1 GCA_000681355.2 Peptococcaceae bacterium SCADC1_2_3 | reverse complement strand
GTCAGTCAATAATTTGAAAAGCATATGCACGTGGTCAGGCATTACAACGGCGGAAAACAAATAGATCTTGCTTCCATCCCAGTATTTGACAGCTTCCATGACAATATCCCGGGATTTTGCTGAGAGTACTTTTCTCTGGTAGATGTTAAAGGTCACAAAGAAAATCGCTCCAGGATGCTGCCAATGCGAAAGATCTCTTTCCGTCTGTTTAAACTCAGTAAGTGGAGCAGGCATCCTGCCTGCATCTTTTTTTGCAGGCAGGATGCCTGCTCCACCTGCCTTTTCCATTGCTTTTTTTGCAGGCAGGATGCCTGCTTCACTATGAAATGTCTCATACATCCAGCCGCATTCTTTTTCTACCTCCCGCAGGATTCTTTTGGCCTCCCGCTCAAACTCCGCCACATCCACCGGGGCGTTATAATTGTAAGCGATAAAGGTGGCCGCCGGTGAAAGGTCGCCCAGGATGGCCCGGCGGCCCAGCAGTTGCGCCGCCACGCCGGTCATGCCGCTGCCGCAGAAGCCGTCGAAAACAAGGTCGCCTTCTTTAGTGTAATGCTCAATATATTTCATAATTGCCTTGTGGGGCACCTTGGTATGATAGGAATGGGCGTTGTAAACCGGGTCGTTCTTCCCCTCGCTCACATCGCTTACATAAGGTGTGCGCTCGTAGGTATCGGTGGCCTCATCATAAGGCTTCCCGTAGAACTTGATAAATTCACCTATGTACGGGTTGGGGCAGGCGGTGTAATAAGGTGGATCGGACAGAGCCAGAATGTCCCCGTCCCGGCCCAGGGGAAAACCCTCGATATGGCGCACCGAATCTAGCAATTCCGCAAGCGGCCGGCAAGAGGCGGCAAACTCGTCCTTTTGTTCCTTCTCTTGTTTTTCTTCATCTGGAAAAAGTGAACCGGTTGCGTAATCCATGAATTTCTCTCCCGTTATTTTAAGATTCATAAAGTTTAACAGTAGGCAGACGTCAATTTATGATAAATAATATCTTCCCTAAAAAGTCCCTGGCCACTTACAAAAACCATTTAATCCAGACCAAAAAATTTTTCAAATCCTTCATAATAAAAATCTTCATCCGATAATCTGAACAAACTT
>JJNX02000246.1 GCA_000681355.2 Peptococcaceae bacterium SCADC1_2_3 | reverse complement strand
AAGTTTGTTCAGATTATCGGATGAAGATTTTTATTATGAAGGATTTGAAAAATTTTTTGGTCTGGATTAAATGGTTTTTGTAAGTGGCCAGGGACTTTTTAGGGAAGATATTATTTATCATAAATTGGCGTCTGCCTACTGTTAAACTTTATGAATCTTAAAATAACGGGAGAGAAATTCATGGATTACGCAACCGGTTCACTTTTTCCAGGTGAAGAAAAACAAGAGAAGGAACAAAAGGACGAGTTTGCCGCCTCTTGCCGGCCTCTTGCGGAATTGCTGAATTCGGTGCGCCATATCGAGGGTTTTCCCCTGGGCCGGGACGAGGATATTCTGGCCCTGTCCGATCCACCTTATTACACCGCCTGCCCCAACCCGTACATAGGTGAATTTATCAAGTTCTACGGGAAGCCTTATGATGAGGCCACCGATACCTACGAGCGCACGCCTTACGTTAGCGACGTGAGCGAGGGGAAGAACGACCCGGTTTACAACGCCCATTCTTATCATACCAAAGTGCCCCACAAGGCGATCATGAAATATATTGAGCATTATACAGAAGAAGGCGACCTTGTTTTCGATGGCTTCTGCGGCAGCGGTATGACCGGTGTGGCGGCGCAACTGCTGGGCCGCCGGGCCATCCTGGGCGATCTTTCACCGGCGGCCACCTTTATTGCTTACAATTATAACGCCCCGGTGGATGTGGCGGAGTTTGAGCGGGAGGCCAAAAAAATCCTGCGGGAGGTAGAAAAAGAATGCGGCTGGATGTATGAGACATTTCATAGTGGAGCAGGCATCCTGCCTGCAAAAAAAGCAATGGAAAAGGCTAGTGGAGCAGGCATCCTGCCTGCAAAAAAAGATGCAGGCAGGATGCCTGCTCCACTTACTGAGTTTAAACAAACGGAAAGAGATCTTCCGCATTGGCAGCATCCTGGAGCGATTTTCTTTGTGACCTTTAACATCTACCAGAGAAAAGCACTCTCAGCAAAATCCCGGGATATTGTCATGGAAGCTGTCAAATACTGGGATGGAAGCAAGATCTATTTGTTTTCCGCCGTTGTAATGCCTGACCACGTGCATATGCTTTTCAAATTATTGACTGAC
>JJNX02000245.1 GCA_000681355.2 Peptococcaceae bacterium SCADC1_2_3 | reverse complement strand
CTTCTAGCCTTATCATCAACGTGAGCAGTCTGAGGATTGCTACCGTATTTTTCTTCAAATTTTTCCTTGAGTTCTGCAACAGCCAGATAGCTCGCCAAGCCTGTATGTTGGGGGAAGGTAACAAAAGTTTCAGAAAGATGATCCCTTTCGAATATCCGCCGCGCCCATTCATTTGAATTACGAAATTTCTTAATAGCTTCCAAGATGGTACAATCATCTAACGCCAAATAATCATTCAGATTGTCCGGGGGAGGAAAATACCCGTTCCGTTGCGGGTATTGCTTCCGCTGAAGAAAATCTTTCAAAAAAGCCGTCAAATAATAATCGTAGATGCGCCTGGTTTTATGAAAATAAACTTGAATAAACATCCAGTACCGGGCAAAAATAAGTTCTTCTAACGCCTGTATTCCATCAGAATCAATTCCCAATAACCAAAAGCCTGTAAGGTCTCCTACCATTTCTTCGGACTGAATTTCAGAATGAGCTTCTTTAGCTGCCACAACCGTTACCGTATCTAAAATCCTTTCCAGATCATACTTTCCGTAGCGAACGCCACAATAATAAGAATCCCTCAAAAGATAATCGAGTTTATCGGCATCCATTTCACCATCTATAATTTTTCCCAGAAAAACCCGGTCAGTACCCAAATAACCTTTATTTAAGAGTGTAATGATTTCCTCTACCTTAATGTCCGGAAAATATTCTTTAATTATTGGGGCAAAATCACGACGTATGATAGCAATGGTATAGTGTTCATGTTTTAATCCTGACAGAAAAACTTCCTCGCTCCCGTGCGAAAACGGAGCATGCCCCAAATCATGCAAAAGGCCAGTGAGCCTTACCAGTTGGCGCAACCTGGTATATTCCGATTCCGTAAATTGGTTTTTAATGAGCCGGCGTTTATATAAAGAATCCATCACCCTGCCTGCCAGGTGCATCACTCCCAGGCTATGCTCAAACCGGGTATGCGTGGCTCCAGGATAAACCTTAGAAGTCAATGCCAACTGGTGAATGTTTCTCAGTCGTTGGAAAGCCTCTTTTTTAATAATGGCTGCTTCCCCTTCATTTAGTTCAACCATCCCGTGAATGGGGTCTCTAACCCGAACAT
>JJNX02000244.1 GCA_000681355.2 Peptococcaceae bacterium SCADC1_2_3 | reverse complement strand
GCTGCTTGGAACTGTTACCGACGGTGACATAAGAAGGGTCTTATTGCAAGGAAAGGGGTTGGAAGTAAAGCTGTCGGTGGTAATGCATCCCAAAGCTTTGGTAATGAAAGTAGGAACACCGATAAAGGATGTTCGCAGGTTGATGCTTCAAAATAATATCCACCATGTGCCGTTAGTGGATAATCAGGGGCGGGTAGTTGACCTTTTACTTTGGCTGGATATTTCCGATAGAAAGTGGAACAAAAGACCGGAACAAGTGGTTATCATGGCGGGGGGTAAAGGAACCCGGCTGGATCCTTTCACGAAAATATTGCCCAAACCCTTGATTCCACTAGGGGACAAGCCTATTGCAGAAGTATCACTACAACGATATATAACTAAATTACCGTTTGTATCATGATGAAAAATCTGCTATCACATATAAAAATTTATTGGGAGGTAAGGAAGTACCCGAGCTGGAATCGTCACATCCTGATTTCCATGCTCAGTCATTTCTTTCTCTGGCATATCAAGATAAGGTTGGGGAAAAAAAGCACCCATTATTACTCTGTCGCAGCTTAGGATTTTACTTACGGCAGTATTACCCTTGAGGACATTCTCAACAGATGATTTGATCATGTTGGTCGGTTGGATACAAAGGAAAAATTACAAAGCCTATCTTTCCCACAAGAAAAGTAAATTGATTGGTAAGTGCTTAGTCTAAATATCGTTGTAGTGTTATTTACATATTCAAAGTATTGTGTTAAAATTATCCCAGTTAAAGAAACACAGAAGGTGACGTATTGTCAGCAATCAAAGGGATCAACAGAATAAACGATTATGCCTTCAAACGTATCCTTGGATCAGAAGAAGGTAAAGAAGCCCTCTTAGGGCTATTAAACGCCGTGCTCAAACCTCCACCAGGCAAAGAACTTGAGAGCATTGAACTAAAAGATAGAGACATCGACCCGGAACACCTGGTTGACCGGGGCGCCAGACTAGATATTCTGGCTAAGACAACTGAAGGAACACTAATCAATATTGAAGTCCAGATAGCCAACGAATACAATCTTGACCAACGTATTCTTTATTACTGGGGGCGGGTCTATTGCGGTCAGTTGACCAGCGGTGACCTTTTCA
>JJNX02000243.1 GCA_000681355.2 Peptococcaceae bacterium SCADC1_2_3 | reverse complement strand
GGGTAGCGTTATTTGTAAGCAAACGACCGGCAATTAACGTTACACGCGATTAATATTAAAGGAAATGGTTACAACCTTTACTCAGGAAACCCGCTGTTCGTCCGTATATTCCGTATATAAGGAAGGTATAATGTCTTACTTTAAAAAGCTATGGTCCGAATTGCTAAATTTAGTTTTTCCGCCGCTGCAATGCTGTCCTTTTTGCGGTATTGCCAGTGAAAACGGAGAAATTTGTTCTTTTTGCCGGCAAGAAATTGTTGATTTTCAACAGCAACCCCACTGTAATCGTTGCGGGAGAAGGAGAACAAGCAAAAAACTAAGTTTTTCTTCAGGTAAAGTATTGAACACGTTAGATAAACTTTTTAGCTGTGCTGATTGCCTAAACCAGGAAAAAACTTTTAAAATGGCTCGCGCTATAGGGACTTATGAAGGTGGCTTAAAGGAAGCAATTCATAAATTTAAGTTTAAACGGCAGCGTTATTTGGCCCAACTTTTAGGACCGTTGCTGGTGAACGTATTTTGGACCTGCCCTGCTTACCAAAAGGTGCAAGTAGTCGTACCGGTCCCTTTAACCCTCCGGCGTCTTAGGGAAAGGGGGTTTAATCAGGCGGAATTACTGGCCCGGGAGGTGGCTAGAGCGTTAAACTTACCTTTATTCTTGACCCTGGTTAAAGCACGGGAAACTACACCTCAAACAGGCTTAAAACGAGAACAGCGTATGGATAATTTAAAAGGAGCATTTAAGGTGGAAAGGCCATTTTTAGTGGCCAACAAAACAGTTTTGCTTATTGATGATGTATTTACTACCGGGGCAACCATTGAGGAGTGTAGCCGCACCCTTACGAGTGCTGGCGCCAAGGAAGTATACGTATTAACAGTGGCCACAGGGAATAGTTATGGTTAAATGTGGTAAATACTCAGGCACAAAGGGGCATAGGCACAGAGGCACAAAGTTTTGTAACTACTAAGGTTCAAAGGGGCAAAGGCACAGAGGCATTAGGGCAGACACGCAGGTCTGCCCCTACATGCAGATCTCTATATGTCTACCTGCGCCGTTGCCTGTCTGCGTGCAACGCACAGGCAGGCAGGTGCGGCAGGCAGGTTTTCATTTCCCTTTGTGCCTCTGTGCCTTTGCCCCTTTGTGCCTACTTGAATAGTTACTA
>JJNX02000242.1 GCA_000681355.2 Peptococcaceae bacterium SCADC1_2_3 | reverse complement strand
CGACAACAGTTGCATACGCTTCGGCATAGCCGGCAAACTCATGTTGCGATAGGCATTCCCCCTCTAAAATAGCGTTAAATGATTCAATATGAGCGTTTAGATTGGGCGTTTTAAAAGGGATCCTTTCATGCTCAATGTTTAGCTCCAGACATTCCTCCTCAAAAAGGTTACTGACAAATTGTGGTCCGTTATCGGATCGAAGGACCGGTTTTTGTTCGGTTAATTGTCGTTTTAAAAGAGCATTTTTCGAGGTGATCACGGCATCCTTTGCTTCACAGGATAAACCGATATGGTAATCCACGATACAACGGTCGTATACATCAATAATCGGCATAATAAAAAAGAACCTGTCTTCTCCGGCAATGTAACCATATTTAAGATCTGCTTCCCAAAGCTGGTTGGAAGCTGTAATAACCCGGTTTCTGGCCAGCCGGCGTGGGTGTTTGCGCTTTATCTTCCGCTGCGGCTTTAAGATAGCCAGTTCCTTGCAAAGCCGGTATACCTTCTTTTTGTTGATGACTAGATTAAAATTCCGGCGCAAACAGTGGGTTAATTTTAAATATCCATAAGCAATTCCCTCGGCGGTAATTAACTCACACAACCATTCTTTAACCTGTTCGTTGCTCACCACCTTATTATCCTTCGTTAAGGTATAACGGGATCTGGGCCGGCCGCCGGCAAAGATCCTGGGTTTGGGTTGGTGGTGTAAATTAGCGTAGTACGTGGAGCGGCTGAGCCCAATAATCCGTAAAACCAGGGAAATTTTATACCCCAAAGAGATCCATTTTTGCGCCACGTCTATTTTATCGGCCAGAGTTGGTTCGTTTTTTTTAACAGATCACGAAGGATGTCAATTTCCAGGTCTTTTTCGCCCAATAGTTTCTTTAACTGCTCGTTTTCCTGCGCCATTCTCTTGTAATCAGGGGAAGTACCGGTACCGTTTGTTCCCGGCACTCCTTTTTGCGGGTAGAAGGTGCCGTATCTTTTATAGCATTTTGCCCAACGGGCGACCAGGCTGGGAGCAACCTCATGCCTTCTGGCTACGATCGAGGCATTGCCCGTTTCCAGGGTTTCTTTCACGATTTGCATTCTCATCTCTGGTGAGTATTGTTTTTTAGTCAACTGAATCATGCCCCCTTATTTAACTTTTATCAGATTGAGGTCTAACTGTCCAACCTCGTTAGGGGGCTAAATAG
>JJNX02000241.1 GCA_000681355.2 Peptococcaceae bacterium SCADC1_2_3 | reverse complement strand
ATTGCTTCTAGACCGAGCTTACCGCGGAAGAACGTTTATTACGGGCTATTTTTGGAGAAAAGGCCCGAGAAGTGCGTGATACTTCATTAAGAGTACCGCACGGGGAGTCAGGCAAGGTGATTGACGTAAAAGTATTTTCCCGGGCCCAAGGCGACGAACTACTACCCGGGGTTAATCAATTAGTCCGGGCTTATGTGGCAAAAAAAAGAAAAATTTCCGAGGGGGATAAAATATCCGGTCGCCACGGTAATAAAGGGGTTATTGCCCGCATTTTGCCTGAAGAAGACGTGCCCTTTTTGCCTGACGGTACGCCCGTTGAAATTGTCTTAAACCCCTTAGGAGTGCCTTCACGAATGAACATTGGTCAGGTTTTAGAAGCACACTTGGGCTGGGCAGCAAAGGCTTTAGGTTACCATGTTTCTTCTCCTGTTTTTAACGGGGCCACCGAGGAAGATATTCTAAATTTTTTACGACAGGCTGGTTTGCCTGAGGATGGCAAGGTTGTTTTATTTGATGGTCGTACGGGCGAACCGTTTGATAGTCCGGTGACGGTGGGGTACGTGTATATGCTAAAACTTGCCCATTTAGTTGATGATAAAATTCACGCGCGTTCGACCGGTCCATATTCTTTAGTTACTCAGCAGCCCCTAGGCGGTAAGGCTCAATTTGGTGGTCAGCGTTTTGGCGAAATGGAGGTTTGGGCCTTAGAAGCTTATGGTGCAGCGTATACTCTCCAAGAAATTCTTACGGTAAAATCAGATGATGTGATAGGCCGGGTGAAAACATACGAAGCGATTGTTAAAGGAGAAAATATTCCTGAGCCTGGTGTACCTGAATCATTTAAGGTATTGGTAAAGGAGTTACAAAGTTTAGCTTTAGACGTAAGATTACTCTCTGAAGAAAATGAAGAGATTGAAATTAAAGAAAAAGAAGAGGATGTTGGGGAAGGGTTAAAAGATTTGGAATCGGAGTTACCTGGTAGCGAATTTTTGGAAAACGATGCTGATGATAATGAGGGTCATTTTGAGGAGAAAGAGTTAGAAGAAGAGTTAACTGAAATTTTTAGTCGTGATTATTCAGGCTTGTCGGATGAAGAGGAGCAGGGAGAGGAAAAAGAAGTATAAAGACAATAAGGCCCTGAAGAAAATTCACCTTCAGAGCAATCTCCAATTATTAACCAAAAAGGCAAAAAAAGAAAAAAAGTGATAGGGTTTTTTTATAGGGCAAGCAATCTTCTAATAC
>JJNX02000240.1 GCA_000681355.2 Peptococcaceae bacterium SCADC1_2_3 | reverse complement strand
TCACCAGTTGGGCATATTTATGTTGGCCTGATTTGGTAATCTTGATAAACATGGCTTAATTATACCACTAATATTAGGCGTATGCAAGTATAATACATGCACTTTGGATGTCTATATTGCCACTACAATTTTCCCGGAAAAAATATATCGGCCTTGATTTTACTGAGTTTTTGGGGTCGAAATGGGCAAAAATCGCTCTGAAGTGATAAAGTCAGGAATCTACCCAGATTTGGTTGAACATGCAACGCTTTGCTTCAATTGTGAAGACGTTATGACCTTTTTGGGTCGCAAGTTGCAGGGCAACTTCCAGGGAGAAATCGTCTCTCGAATAGAAAACGCCGTCCACAAGGAGTAAGGATAAAACACCGAATGAAGAAAAACAGCATCAAAATGTACGACAAATATAGTGTTTTAAGGATCGAAACTACCATTAACGACCCCCATGAGTTTAAAATCTACCGGAAGGTTAACCGCAAAAATGAGCCGGTCATGGCCTGGGTTCCCATGGGGAAAAGTGTTGCTAACATCTACCGTTATGCACAAGTTTCAAAAGCGTCCAACGTCCGCTACCTTGACGCTTGAGTCTTCGGTTGAAGATACCAGCGAAGTGGTGACCGAGTTGGAGGCGATTTGTAACCATGTTGACAAGGGAAGTGTCCGGCATACCGGCTTTAACCTTGTTTTAAGAAGAAAGTTGCAAAATCTTTCTTGCAGTGCTCAACGGTGGCAATAATATTAATGGTTTCACCAACAAAGACATCCGTAACGCTCTGTATTACCCTGCAGCAGATGGTAAAGATGCAGGCTAGAAGCCTGCACCACCAAGTTGATTAATAGAACTACCAGGCTTTTGGCTAAACTAGAGAGCACACCGGTTGATTGCTAAAATCCCGCATTCCTTTCTGGCATGAAATAAAATCGGACGCATTCCTGCCAAAGCTGCTCCAATTGCCGTCCCTGTAACACCATTTTCAGAAATGGGTGTATCAAATATTCGCTCGGAACCAAAACGCTTAAAAAGTCCGGTAGTAGAATTTCCTGCATACCAGGGACTGTTAACCCCTGGCCCAATTAAAAATACCTTTTTATCCTTATCCATTATCTGATGCAGAGTTTCGTGTTTATGGTAGCTTAAAAGTATACCACCGTAGTCATTGAAAAGTACCCCATCTCAAGATAAACTCACTGAAGTAGGTCACTACGGAAGTGAGGTATATGGGGGATATGATTAACTTGCTTCAAAAA
>JJNX02000239.1 GCA_000681355.2 Peptococcaceae bacterium SCADC1_2_3 | reverse complement strand
CAGGAATATTTTTAAAAGCCTCAATAGCCATTAAAGCGCCAAATTTTTGACCCCTTATATTCATTACGCCAAAAAGCCCGCCGCCATACTCATCCGGTCCATCCGGTCAAGCAAGACAGGCATCCAACGGGTAATATTCAGGTAAAGCAGTTGGCGCATTTGTTTTTCCACCTGGCTTTCGCCCGGTAAACAAGGTACCTCCGCCAGGGCTTCCTGGTAACGCTGGGCCAGGTATTCTTGTGGCCGGATGTATTTTAGCAGTTCCGGGGAAAAAAGAAGCAGACGCTCGCTTATCATCCGCATCCACGGAAAAGTGCCGGTAGATAAAACATCATTATCCCGGCACCAGGGATAGCCGCCAAATATTTCATCCGCACATTCCCCGGCCAGGGCTACGGTAGCTCCCCTTTTTACCTCCCGGGAAAACAGGTAAAGAGAAGCATCTATATCAACCATTCCTGGTAAATCGCGGGCCTTTAAAGCAATAAGCAGAGCATCTGCCAGCGCAGGCGTATCAAGAAAAACAGTATGGTGGCACGTGCTAAATAAAGAAGCGATCTTTTGCGCCCAGGGAGCATCAGTGTTAGGCTGAAAGCGGTTGGGCCGGAAATACTGCTCGTTATCAACATAGTCTACCGAGTAAGTGTAAAGCGGCCCTTGACCGGCCCCGGCTAATTCCTGGGAAGCAAAAGCCGTAATAGCACTGGAATCAAGACCTCCCGATAATAAGACACAAATAGGAACATCAGAAACAAGCTGCCTTTTCACCGCCTCCTCTAAAAGATGGCGAACAGTTAAAGCAGTAGTTTTAAGGTCGTCACGGTGAGGCTTGCTTTCCAGTGCCCAATACCGCTTTATTTGCATTCCCTTCCGGTCGTATATTAAATAATGTCCTGGTTTAAGTTCGGCTACCCCGCGAAAGATACCCTGACCAGGGGTGCGGGACGGACCTAAAAGAAAAATTTCGGCCAGACCCGCCGCATCTACTTCTGGTTGAATGGACGGGTGGGCCAGAATAGACTTTAGTTCGGAGCCGAAAAGAAAGGTATCGTGGCAATTAGCGTAAAAGAGAGGTTTAATTCCCAGTTGATCGCGGGCCAGAAACAATTGTTGGTCTTTATCGCTATAAATAGCGAAAGCAAAAATGCCGTTAAAGCGTTTAACACATGGTGCTCCCCATTCAATAAAAGAAATTAAAATAACTTCTGTATCCGAATGACTGAGAAAGTGGTGCCCTTTTATTTCCAGTTCCCGCCGTAGTTCAGGG
>JJNX02000238.1 GCA_000681355.2 Peptococcaceae bacterium SCADC1_2_3 | reverse complement strand
AAGCTGAGCTCACCGCGTCTTTCATCTATGGCTAACAGTGTACCTACGGCTAAATTTCGTTTTACGGCCACATAGCTTACTTCTTTGCTTGCCGGAGAAAGCTTCAGCTTTACCGCCATACCAGGCGCTAGCTGCCCAATCTCCCCACTTACCGGCAAACCAAAGGGCAAATCGGCCGGGCTGCCTTTTTGTATTGTATCTACAATTGAGACGGCGGCCTCTGAAGCCAAAATATAAGGCTCTTCTTGGTTAATAAGAAACAACTGATTTTTTGCCAGGTTAACTTCCCGGACAAAGCCTTCGGCTTCTTCAAAGGAAGCTTTTACCAACCATAAAGTCTGGGTGATAGGATTTACAGAGGCAAATAATTCTGCTCCCGTAGGAAAGACACTTATTTCGCCGGCTTGTTCCCCGTTGACCCAAAAGGGAGCAGGCGCATCTAGGGCTAAATAATAACCTCCCTCCCACCTTTTTGAATCAGCCTCTATAAATAAGGGGCTTTGAGACAGCATTACTCTTTCCGCCGCCTGAACACGCCAGATTTTGCCTTGCAAATACAAACCTTCCCCTCCCCAAAACACCTCTTCTCCCGGTAAAATATAATCACTTCCCCAAGAAGTTAATTTTTTGCCTAAAGCATTTTTGCCTTCTTGGGGCAGGGTAATGGTTTCTCCCCCGGTTAACTTTACTTTTTTTGCCACCGGATCAACTTCCTTTACCGTGTCTTGGGCTAATTTCTGCCCAAAAACCAAAGCAAAATCCTGCCTTAAGCTAGAACCTCTATAACCTTTTTGCGTAACCTGTGTTGCTTTTACCATTAAGGTATACACCCCGGGTACCGGCTCAGGAATAAAAACCTGTTCCACGTTATTTTTTTCATCCCTTTTTCCCTGACCGGTATCATTACCTAAATATTTTTTCCCGTCCGGGGCCACCACACTTAAGTCTAAATCATTAACCAATACTTTTTTGTTTCCCGGTGTACCAGGCGGGTCTGTCCAGGCCAGGGTAGCTTTAAGGGGGCGCTGATAACGATTTGGGTAAGCATTATTCTCCTTAAGCTCAAAAGTATAGGTTTTTATTTCTCCTTCCGCCAACCCGTCTTTTTCCTCTAGATAACGAAAGGTTTTTTCTTTTAAAGCCAGCACTGTGCTCAACAGGTCCAACCGCCCAAAACCGGCCTCCGTAACCTCCAGTTGAGCGGCCCCGTTAATTAACAAAGCTTTAAGTAAGGCCGCAGCAGGTAAGGCAATTTTTTCTTCCTTTTGTAAATATT
>JJNX02000237.1 GCA_000681355.2 Peptococcaceae bacterium SCADC1_2_3 | reverse complement strand
CCCTAGCAGGTCTTATGTATCTGGGTTCTTTTGGCGGATTAGCTTTAGTTCAGTTGTTTACTTTAACTAAAAAAGATGTTCAACACGCTAAATTTAAGACAAAAGACTACGTATCTTTGGTTATAGTTATATTATCAGGGGGAATTTTTGCTCCTATTGCTTTAATGTTTGGTCTTTTAAAAACTTCTGGGCTTTTAGCCTCACTATTGTTAAATTTAGAAGGAGTTATGACTGCTGTCCTTGCTTCCCTTTTCTTTTTTGAAACCATAGGAGTAAGAGTATGGATAGCAATAATGTGTATGACCGGAGCAAGTGTTTTCTTATCCTGGGACCTAACAAAAGGAGGATTCTCCCTGGCGGGGCCAGTCCTGATTTTTTTAGCCTCGTTAGGTTGGGGAATAGATAACAACTTTACGCGAAACCTCTCTGATAAAAACCCTGTTTTTATCGCCCAGATGAAAGGTTTGTTTGCGGGAACAACTTCTTTAGGAATAGCCATCCTTTTAAAAATGGCCATTCCTTGGGAAGATCCCCTTGTTTTTGCCTTACTTTTAGGTTCTTTAGGTTATGGGGCAAGCCTGGTGTTGTATATTAAAGCACTGCAAGGGCTAGGTTCAGCTAGGGTAGGGGCCTTTTTTTCCTTAGCACCATTTGCTGGCGTTGTATTCTCAATTTTAGTTTTAAGAGAATGGATTGGGTGGATTTTCTTTCCGGCAATTTTTTTTATGCTTGCAGGCGTCTATTTACTTTTAACCGAGAAACATTCACACAAACATAGACACGAGCCACTTATTCATGTGCACAGGCATCGTCATGACGATCTCCACCATTTACATAAATATCCTGGTGAAGTTATTATTGCTCATACTCACGGACATCAACACGAAGCAATTGAGCACGTACATTTACACTGGCCGGATATTCACCACAGACATTTGCATTAACCAATAGGAGGGTATATAAAAAATAGGATTAAGAATAGATCAGTACGCTTATATTAACAAACTGCATCACGTTCACCCGGCGGAAAAGTTTGTCTTTGCATTGGCAACAATGATTATTTGCCTAGCCCTTTCAACGCCAATTACTTCTCTTTTAGTCATTTTACTTATGGCCGGGTTGGTAATTTTCGCGGGCAGAATACCGGCTTTGTTTTACTTAAAGCTCATGTTTTTGCCTATGTTTTTTCTGGTGGTGGGTGTTTTGACTGTTGCTTTTTCTTTTAGCCCCAAAGATACTTATCCTTTTTTATGGGGGTTTAAATTGGGAGGCTATACGCTAGGG
>JJNX02000236.1 GCA_000681355.2 Peptococcaceae bacterium SCADC1_2_3 | reverse complement strand
CCAAGGTAAAAGGTTTTATGGGCACTCACGTAATTTGGGTTCCTCCTGATTTACCGGTAAGCCAGGTGCAGCAAATTATGACTGCTCATGACATTGGGCGTGTACCGGTGGTAGTCAACGACCGGGTGATCGGTATTATCTCCCGGAGTGATATTTTACGCACCCTCCATGGTGAAGAGAATAGGCGGTACGCTAATGAAACCACAGGCAAAGATGCCTGTGCCCCTAAGGCAAACTCCATTCAAATTCCTTGCCGCCGGCCCAATATCAAGGCCTTAATGCACCAAAATTTAAACCAGGACATATTAGACCTTTTGGTTAAAGCAGGAGAAATTGGGACAGCCATGGGTTATCAGGTGTACGTGGCCGGGGGAACCGTAAGGGATATTCTTTTAGGATTAATAAATTTAGATGTAGACCTGGTAATTGAAGGAGACGGCATTGCCTTTGCCCGGGCCCTGGCCGATTTACTAAAAGCCGGTTATGTTCGTACCCACCAAAAATTTGGTACGGCAGAAATAATATTACCCGCCGGAAATAAAATAGATGTAGCCACCGCCCGGCTGGAATTTTACGCCCATCCGGCGGCGCTGCCTCAGGTGGAAAGGGCCTCTTTACATCAGGACCTTTACCGGCGTGATTTTACCATTAACGCCATGGCCGTTGCCTTAAGCGGAAAACATTTTGGAGAGTTAATTGATTATTTTGGAGGGCAGGATGACCTGAAGCAGGGTTTGATTCGGGTTCTTTATAACTTAAGTTTTATTGAAGACCCCACTCGTATTTTGCGGGCCGTCCGCTTTGAAAAACGTTATGATTTTCAAATAGAAAGTCAGACCTTACGGTTTTTACAGGAAGCGGTCAAAAGGCAAATGTTATTACAGGTATCCTCCGAGCGGCTCCTGACGGAATTAAAACACATCTTAAAAGAAGATAAGGTGTGTAAGATGCTAATCCGTTTAAACGAGTTAAATGCCTGGCCTCAGGTATTTCCAGGGGTAGTTTTTTCCGGTCTTTTAGAATCTGTGCTTATTGCTTTGCCGGAAACTTTAAAGTTATTAACCACCTGGGGCGCTTCAATACCCAGGGAAACCTGGCTTATTTACTTTATGGCGCTGCTGGTTGTCGAACCGGAGGTTGTAAAGGACACGTCTTTTGATGAAACAGCCCATGAAAAGGCCGAAAATTTATGCCGTCATTACCATTTAAATAAGCGCCAGACAGAGAAAATAATAGTTACCAGGAAGTACGGGCCCAAAGTCTTGTCCTTGTTTAAACAAAAATCACCCCCGGTAAATTTAAGCG
>JJNX02000235.1 GCA_000681355.2 Peptococcaceae bacterium SCADC1_2_3 | reverse complement strand
CCAAGGTAAAAGGTTTTATGGGCACTCACGTAATTTGGGTTCCTCCTGATTTACCGGTAAGCCAGGTGCAGCAAATTATGACTGCTCATGACATTGGGCGTGTACCGGTGGTAGTCAACGACCGGGTAATTGGTATTATCTCCCGGAGTGATATTTTACGCACCCTCCATGGTGAAGAGAATAGGCGGTATGCTGATGAAAACACAGGCAAAGAAGCCTGTGCCCCTAAGGCAAACCCCATTCAAATTCCTTGCCGCCGGCCCAATATCAAGGCTTTAATGCACCAAAATTTAAACCCGGATATATTAGACCTTTTAGTTAAAGCAGGAGAAATTGGGGCAGCCATGGGTTATCAGGTGTACGTGGCCGGGGGAACCGTAAGGGATATTCTTTTAGGATTAATAAATTTAGACGTAGACCTGGTAATTGAGGGAGACGGTATTGCCTTTGCCCGGGCCCTGGCCGACTTACTAAAAGCCGGTTATGTTCGTACCCACCAAAAATTTGGTACGGCAGAAATAATATTACCCGCCGGAAATAAAATAGATGTAGCCACCGCCCGGCTGGAATTTTACGCCCATCCGGCGGCGCTGCCTCAGGTGGAAAGGGCCTCTTTACATCAGGACCTTTACCGGCGTGATTTTACCATTAACGCCATGGCCGTTGCCTTAAGCTCAAAAAATTTTGGAGAGTTAATTGATTATTTTGGGGGGCAGGATGACCTGAAGCAGGGTTTGATTCGGGTTCTTTATAACTTAAGTTTTATTGAAGACCCCACTCGTATTTTGCGGGCCGTCCGCTTTGAAAAACGTTATGATTTTCAAATAGAAAGCCAGACCTTACGGTTTTTACAGGAAGCGGTTCAAAGGCAAATGATATTGCAGGTTTCTTCCGAGCGGCTTCTGACGGAATTAAAACAAATCTTAAAAGAAGACAAAGCCAATCAAATGCTAATCCGTTTAAACGAGTTGAATATCTGTCCCCAGGTATTTCCAGGGGTAGTTTTTTCCGGTCTTTTAGAATCTGTGCTTATTGCTTTGCCGGAAACTTTAAAATTATTAACCACCTGGGGCGCTTCAATACCCAGGGAAACCTGGCTTATTTACTTTATGGCGCTGCTGGTTGCCGAACCGGAGATTGTAAAGGACACGTCTTTTGATGAAACAGCCCATGAAAAAGCCGAAAATTTATGCCGTCATTACCATTTAAATAAGCGCCAGACAGAGAAAATAATAGTTACCAGGAAGTACGGGCCCAAAGTCTTGTCCTTGTTTAAACAAAAATCACCCCCGGTAAATTTAAGCG
>JJNX02000234.1 GCA_000681355.2 Peptococcaceae bacterium SCADC1_2_3 | reverse complement strand
AGCTGGCCGTTAAAAAGATGTACCTGGACGAAGTAAATGACGCTTTTGGTAAAATGACCACCTACTCGGCTGATTCAGACACTACGGATTCGGCCGCGGCCGCTACGGCCATGTCTACCGGGTACAAAACCTTAAACCGGATGCTGGGCATGACCCCAGACAACGACAGTTTCATACCGGATGAAGTGCCTACCATCTTGGAGTTGGCTGAACAAAAAGGATTGGCGACCGGTCTGGTGGCCACCTCGCCAATCTGCCACGCCACCCCGGCCGGTTTTGCCGCCCACGTAACCCACCGCAATCAGTTTAATAAAATAGCCGCGCAATACTTTGACCAATTTGCGGCCAAGGATCAGTCCATAGAAGTTTTACTGGGCGGGGAAAAAAGAAACTTTACCCCTACCGGCCGGCCAGAATACTACAATGAGGTGGGGAAAAAGGTAAACGACGCAAATGACAACCGGGACCTGGTAGGAGAATTCCAGGGTAAAGGATATTCAGTGATAGAAAATGCAGAGAAACTAAAGGCAGCCACGGCGGACAGGCTTTTAGGCCTTTTCACCGAAAAGGGAGGCTTTACCCCGGAACACCAACGCCAGGCAGGCAATCCAGAGCCGCACCTTTTCGAGATGGCCCAAAAGTCCTTAGAAACCCTGGCTAAAGACCCGGACGGATTCTTTGTGATGGTTGAAGGCTCCCAGATTGACTGGGCGTGCCACGCCAACGATGCCCCCTACTTTTTGGGCGAAATGCAGGGTTTTGACCTGGCGGTAAAGGAAGTCCTGGAATTCCAAAAGAACCATCCGGAGACACTAATCATTGTCACCGCCGACCACGAGTGCGGCGGATTAAACTATGATTTAGCTACGGGTAATTTTACCTGGAGCAGTAAAGACCATACCGGTGTTCCTGTTCCCGTTATGGCCGAAGGACCTGGCGCCCAGAATTTTCGGGGAAACATGGATAACACCGACCTGGCCCGGAAGATTGCCGCTGCCTTAAATTTAACCCCGCCCCTGGTAACCCAGCATACCCCGGTAACTTTAAACCAGTCCACCATCTTTAAGGTCAGCTCGCTGGGCCTACCCGTGGCCGGAGCCAAGATAAGCGTTATTGACACCGCCAATAACGTCTTGGCCACTTTAACCACTAATATTAAAGGCGAAGCCAGTTATACCTTTAATAAGGAAGGTAATTACATCATAGCAACAGTGAAAGTGCTAGGAGGCTCGCGAAAGTATGATTATTTATACCTTTAGTAAGAAGGGTAATTACACCGTAAAAACAAGTATCAACGGTAAAGAAT
>JJNX02000233.1 GCA_000681355.2 Peptococcaceae bacterium SCADC1_2_3 | reverse complement strand
GCTTTGGAGGGCGCCATTGCCCGGGCCGGAAGTTACGTCTTTGCAATCGGCCGTCCTTTTTATCTTATGCGGTAAAATAAAAAATGTTTACGCAAGTAGCACAAGAATAACCTAAATAGCCATTTCACCTGTTTCCCCGGTACGGATGCGCACGGCATTAATCACGGGGTAAATAAAAATCTTACCGTCGCCTATCTCTCCGGTGCGGGCTGCCTGGGCAATTAAATTTACCACCTGGTCCACGTCCTTATCGCCAACCACAATTTCCAACTTTATTTTAGGCAACAGGTTGATGCTGTACTCAGCCCCCCGGTACACTTCCGTATGCCCTTTTTGTAATCCGCAGCCAATTACCTGGGTTACGGTCATACCGTGAATGCCAAACTTACCTAAAGCATCCTTAACGTCCTCCAGCTTACCGGGACGAAAAATGCATTCAATTTTAGTCACTTAAAGATACCTCCTTTCCAGAAATTTCGCCTCCAAGAAAGCTATGTCCTACCGGAGCGCCAATAACCAGATCTGCGTACCCGTCTTCACCATGCTGGGTAAGATCCAGACCCTGTTCCTCTTCTTGGGCGCTGACCCGAAGTGCGGTTACTACGCTAACTGCCTTTAAAATAACCAGGGTTAAAACGGCCGCAAAAATCCAGGTACTAATGACCCCAACAAATTGAATCCACAACTGGCCCGGATTACCAAAGAATAAGCCGTTTGCGCCCGCAGAATTAACCGTGGTAGAGGCAAATAATCCGGTAGCCAGCGCGCCCCAAGTACCCCCTACACCATGGATACCAAAAACGTCTAGCGCATCGTCGTAACCCAAACGGGATTTTAACATCCCTACCGCCAAATAGCAAATTACACCGGCTACCAGGCCAATAAGCAAGGCGGCCATTGGTCCCACAAATCCGGCAGCAGGCGTAATGGCTACCAGGCCGGCAACGCCACCACTGACTGCACCTAGCATGGTAGGCTTGCCCCGGTGCATCCACTCGGCAAAAAGCCAGGAAAGGGCGCCCATGGCCGCCGCAGTATTGGTAACCATAAAGGCACTGGCAGCCAGTCCGCCGGCAGTCAGAGCGCTGCCGGCGTTAAAACCAAACCAGCCAAACCAAAGCAATGTTGCCCCCAGTACCGTCATAGGCAAGTGATGGGGTAAAATAGGCTCGCTGCCGTAGCCCTTTCTTCGTCCCAAGACCAGGGCAGCAACTAAACCGGAGACTCCGGAACTTATATGCACTACCGTTCCGCCGGCAAAATCGAGTGCCCCCAGTTCACGCAACCAGCCACCAACGCCCCATACCC
>JJNX02000232.1 GCA_000681355.2 Peptococcaceae bacterium SCADC1_2_3 | reverse complement strand
ATCCAACCCTTCGCAGCCAACTTCCGAGGAAAGCAAAACATCAAGGGCCTCCGGATCATTTCGCTTCAGCCGGAACCGTTCCCGCAAGTGTTCCCGCTCCCGGTCATCCACTTGACCGGTAATAAGCGCCACCCGGCAGCCTTTGCCCAACAGTTGCCGGTGAAGGTAGGCAATCGTCCGGAGAAAGAAGGAAAAGATGAGCACTTTGCCCGGCCCCTTACCCTTGATCGCCTCCCCTACAATCTGCAAAAGAGCTTCCAACTTGGGGTCCCGATCAGGAAGGGAGGTGGCCATCCGGCGCAGTTCAATGGCACGTTCTTGAAGTTGCGGCGGCAAAGGCAGCACATCTTCATTTTCTACTTCCGGATCGTCCGTAATCGTCCCTACGTTAAATCCCGCTGGTCGCAGGATTTCATCAATAACAGCGGTAAGGGCGGGAAGACAACTGGCCGCCTGACGTTCGAGGGTAACCGTAAGCAACCGGAGTACTTGCGGGCTATAGTCCAGGGCCAGGATTTCCCGGCGCAGGGAGAGAAGTTCAGTATACAAACGTTCTTGCTCCGGCGTGAAGGCAACGGTAACGGTGCGCGGCTCACGGATGGTAAAACGGCCTATGTCCCTGCGGCGGGTACGGTTCATCACACCGGCGAGGGTATGTACCTCTTCAATGTCCCTTATCAAGCGAATCCTCTCGGCTTCAGACAGATGGGCATCCTTGCTCAATCTCTCCAGCCAGGAAATGAGACGGGGATCACGACTTAAAAACATTTTACCCCACTGAGTACCGGATGCTGCTTCGAGGGCCGAATGGGCTTCCGTTGCCCAGTTCCCGGCCGGTTGCTTGGTGCGGACATGGCGAATGGCGTGGGTTAGATGACGGTTGGGCGCAATCATGGTTTCAAAAAGCGCTTCATCCATAAAAATATCCGGTTGCAACAAATTGAGCAAGGTGAATAGATCAGATAACCGCAATTGAATAGGAGTGGCAGTTAAAAAGAGGACTGCTTCCGCCACGTCACATAAAAAGCGGGCCAGTTCATAGGTGTTGCTGTCCGGGTTGCGCAAATGGTGGGCTTCATCAACTATAACCAGGTCAAATTGGGGGGCGGGATCAAGAGTTAACAGCCCCGGCCGGGGATAACGACCCTGGGCACCTTTCAGGTACTCTTCCCGGCGCAACAATTCGAGATAAGCGATGGATTTTCCGTATTCAGCCGGCCAAACCCCGTCCCTTTGCGTCTCCTTTAGACAATAGCGGAGAGTCTCGCCCGTCAAGATGCGGAAATCTTCATCAAAACGGCGCATCTC
>JJNX02000231.1 GCA_000681355.2 Peptococcaceae bacterium SCADC1_2_3 | reverse complement strand
TCTTAACATTGCTGGAACGCAAGTCGTTGTTGCTGCAATTCCATTGAGGGAATGTATTAACATTCCTGGCATAAAGGACGGAACATTATTCCAAAAAAATGTTAGACAAAGTTTAGGTTTAAATAATGCAGTAAATAAGGGAATAAAAAATACAATATACAGCGACAAACATCGTGACTTTTTCTTTTTTCATAACGGTATTACTGCAATTTGTAACAAACTGGAATTACAAGACCAAAAATTAAAACTTAATGGGTTAAGCGTTGTGAACGGTTGTCAATCGTTAAATACTATTATAAGTTGTAGTGAAAGAATAAAAACATTAGACGACACTTTTGTTTTATTCAGATTCTACGAAATTCCACAAAGAGAAAGAGCAGACAGAATAAGCATTAATACAAACTCTCAAAGTGCTGTCAAGCCCCGTGATTTAAGAAGCAATGACAAACGAGTTTTAAACCTAAAAAAACTCTTTGAACAAAAGTATCCCAGCGGTTACTTCATTACAAAACGGGGCGAGCAAGCTCCTGCTGACAAAGACAAAAATTATGTGTTAGACCTTTCCGACCTTGGAAAATATTTAATTGCTTGGCACTCTAAAAGACCCAATGTTTCATATAGTGAAGCAAAAATTTTTGATAAATATTTTGAGCAACTTTTTAAGCGGGAATATAAACCAGAAAATGCTCAAGCACTTAATTTTTGGATGAAAGAGCTTCTAAAAAGTTGGACTGATGAGAATCCTTTGGGAATGAATGAAACATTGCTTGCAATGAAAGCGTACGCGCCATATCACCATCTTTATGCTATATCAATGTGCTTTGCAATTTCAAATAATGAATCAGACAGAGTTCCAAATCCGGGTCGTTGTTTAGAAAAAGCCCAACAAAACGGAATGGTAGATGAAATAATAAATATTAGTGGACGTAGCGTAAATATGGCATTAGAAGCCGCTGCTAACGAAGTTCAGCCGCAAGGAAAAATATTCAGTCCTCATAACTGGATTAAAGCCAAAACTTGTCTTGCGGGGATAAACTTTGCAATTCACAATTACTTTAGTATGCTCCCAATGCTTCCTGGTGGACAAGAGTTGAGCAAAAGATTAAAAGAAATATTGGCTTTAGGAAACGAAGATTTCGAATATAGATGGGAAGCAGATTAAAAATTGGGGCTACGGCGTACAACACAGCATAAAAGGCTCGTGCCTTTCGGCACTTACCCAAATCCCGACAAGTCGGGGCTTCTTTTACGCTTCAACGTTGTCCGAAATTCCGAACCCTGCTTTGAGAGGTGAATAAGCATGAATAGAGA
>JJNX02000230.1 GCA_000681355.2 Peptococcaceae bacterium SCADC1_2_3 | reverse complement strand
CGCATATTACCGAAGAATTGTGGGAACTAACCGGTCACCAAGAAAGTATCCATAAACAGCCCTGGCCAATCTACGATCCGGCATTGATTGTCGAAGATGAAATTACTATTGTGGTGCAAATTAATGGCCGGGTAAAAGAGCGAATGCTGGTACCGGCAAATCTTTCGGCAAACCAAATGCAAGAGCGGGTGCTTGCCCATCCCCGGGTGCAGCAAATTATTGCCGGCAAAGAAATTAACAAGGTTATTCCAGTACCCGGCAAGCTGGTTAACATAGTGGTAAAATAAAGCTGCACTTGACTAGAGGATTAAGGAAGCAACGGAAGCAACGGGGACGTTCTTTTTGCTTCCAAGCGGAGTTTACCACTTTGTGACAAGAGAAATCAATCGGCAGGACATATTCTGCGACCAAGATGACTATTGGTGCTTCCTGGGAACTCTTGACCGGGTGAAGATTGACAAGTTTGAGGTGTATGGATATTGCTTGATGAGTAATCATGTCCATCTGCTCATTCATGAAAAAGGAAAACCGATAGTGAAGTAAAGGCAGAGATTGAAGCTATGTTAAATAAAGAGACAGTAACAATATTGCGAATTATTGAGAAACAAAAGCTTAGATGAGATACTCAGGCGGATCAAGGTTATTGAAGGGGTAACACAGCGGCAAATTGCCAGGGTAACTGGATTAAATCAAAATATAGTTTTTAAGGCCTAAGCAAGGAAGCAAAAAGAACGTCCCCGTTGCTTCCCCCTGCTTCCTTAATCCCCCTTAAACACTCATGCCTCTGCGGAGCACAACGGTGTAATGAAAATACAAGGCATCTTTCGAAGCAAACATAGCAGTCAGTGAATCATCGGAATAATTCGAAAAGATGATGACGGTCCCAAAGTGCAATACCCCGGTCTTTAGCAAAATTTATTGCGTCAGTTGAAAAGCCGTTCGGACAAACTACGACTCCTCTTGTGCCAGTGGCATCTTTCGACATTGCTCCATTTAAGGCTCTTATTGCGTCAACACCTACGGGAGTTGCATGATTTTTACATTGAATGTAAAGGGTTGTCTCTACGCCAATATCGTCATCCCGTCGGGCTATGAGGTCAATCCCCCCATCGCGCGTCAAAGGCGTGGTTTCCACTTTCCATTTCTTTTGTTCCAAGAGCTTTTTCACATGTTCCTCAAATTTCACGCCACTCATTTCCGCATAGTTTCCTTTGAATTCCGATTTCCGTTTTGATAATTTCGAGCGTTCCGGAGGGATTAATCCAAACAAGCCGAAAAGTTCTTCGCTTGACAGTTTTGACTTTAGATCGATTGAAATACTGTCAACCAATTCATCGA
>JJNX02000229.1 GCA_000681355.2 Peptococcaceae bacterium SCADC1_2_3 | reverse complement strand
GAGATTAGAGAAAGATATCCTGAAGTACCCTGGAAAGATATAGCAGGAATGAGAGACAAACTGATACATGATTATTTAGGTGTGGATATAGATGCTGTATGGGATACGGTTAAAAAGGATATTCCTGTTTTGAAAAGTAAATTGGGAGATATTATTGAAAAATAAACGAAGAAATGAGCGGGGTTCGGAACTCTCGCAACCCTTTGGGTTGCTCGGTGCTATCGCACTCGGACAACAGAGCGTATCTGGCTTCGTACCTTCAGCATTCCGCCTAAATCCAGCCTAACGGCTGGACTTCAGATACGCTCAGCCGATGGGCGGGAAATTCGCTCGCTTCGCTCGCTCATAAGCTTCCCACCCATCGGGGCGCGGGGCTTCGCCCCTTGATGGTCTCTGTTCGCTCGCTTCGCTCGCGAACTTCGCCCATCTTCGGGGTTTGCGGTTTCGCTTCGCTGCACCCAAAGGGTGCGCTACGCGACCCCTTCGCAAACCCCGCGCCCCGATGGGCGGCATATGATTTTGTCTCTTATCCTGAAAATCAAAAGGTTGTAAAAGCAAATGAAGATAATATCTTGGAATTGTAACATGGCATTTAGAAATAAAAAAGAAATCTTAAACCAATTCAATCCAGATATTGTTGTTCTTCAAGAATGTGAAAGTGAAGAAGTTTTGAACAATAAAAAATCTAAGATTGATTATGAAAGCCATATTTGGTTTGGGAAAAATAAAAATAAAGGGATTGGAGTTATGTCTTTTAATGGATTTAAACTTGAATTATTAGATCATAATACAGAATTTCAATACATACTTCCAATCAAGGTATTCAACGACAAACAAGAATTCTTTATGTTAGCTATATGGACTCAGCTTATCAACAAAGAGATTTACATAAGTTATGTTGTACAAGCTACAAGAGCGTTTAAGTACTATCAAGAATTACTAAAAAAAGACAACATTATTATTGTTGGTGATTTTAATAGCAGTGCGGTATGGGATAATGAATCTCCAAAAGAATATAATCACAGCGAAATGGTAAGTATTCTAAATGAACAGAATATTGTAAGTGTATATCACCTATTAAATCACGAAAAACATGGGGAAGAAAAAACTCCGACATTGTATTTTACAAGAAACATTAACAAAACTTATCACATCGACTATATCTTTATGAAAGAAAAAATGACAAAGAATATAAAATCATTTTTTATTGGAAAACATGAGGAATATGTTTATGGTAGCTTAAAAGTATACCACCGTAGTCATTGAAAAGTACCCCATCTCAAGATAAACTCACTGAAGTAGGTCACTACGGAAGTGAGGTATATGGGGGATATGATTAACTTGCTTCAAAA
>JJNX02000228.1 GCA_000681355.2 Peptococcaceae bacterium SCADC1_2_3 | reverse complement strand
ACAAAGGGCCAGCGTGTCTTCCTGAACGCCTTCCAGTTTTGCCGGATCGTACTTTAAAGTAATGGTTACGGGTTTGGCAAATTTTGTTCCCGCCGGGCCAATTTCGTAAATCTCACCCATTAACTTGAAAGTTAGAGGGAAAGGCGCAACCTGGGCCGGGTCAAGCTTCTGGATGATGATGCTTACTGTTTTATCCAGGGCACCGGGGGGGATTACAATTTTGGCATTAAAGACACTCAATTCTCCTCCGGCAGGGCCAATATCCTTCTTATTAGAAGGAGGAGCAGGAGTGCCGCCACCGCCGCCCCCACCGCCTGGGATCGAGGGAGCAGTTACGGTAAAGGTAGCCTCTCCCGCCGTGCCGGCCCCGGCCACAAAAGCCCGGTACGCGCCCAGCACCGCCTCCGCCGGCAGGGTAAAGCTAAACTGGTACTTCCCATCCGCCGCGGCCTTTTTCTGGTCCACAAAAACCACTCCTCCGTTAGGGTCATAAATGGTGAGGCCCACCTCAACGTTTCCCTGGGGAAGGGTGCCGCTAATGGTTACCGTTTCCCCGCGCTTTAAGGAAGCAGGAGAGGCAAAAGCCACCCCGGTGGTAAGCACCCCCACGGTAAAGTTCTTCATGCTGTGCGCGCCTTCACCTGCCACGTGGATTTCCCAGGTTCCGGCAGGAGCATTTGCCGGGAGGGTAAACTCCTGGGCAAAGGAGCCGTCAGTGCCCGTCCTGGTTTCCGCGGCGGTAAAAATGGCTCCCTGCGCATCCTTAATGGTCATCCCCACGGGTTTGTTGGCCAGGGGGGTATCTACCGCTTTTAAGGTGCCGTTTACGGTAAAGCTGCTCCCCGGCACTACCGTTGCAGGCACATTTAAAGTAAGGGCAGGGTTTTGGGTGGCGTAAAGTGAAGTAGGATCAGACAAAGCTAAAGAGAGCAAAAGTGAAATAAAGTAAACAATGCTCAAAAAGGGAGTAAACTTTTTCAATCCAGTTATTGGCATAATTTTCCTCCTCTTAAAAATAAAATTTATTAATGGTGGTAGTGTATAAGCTAAACTTACGGCAGTATCCGGAGCCCAACCTCCTTAGGCTCCGCTAAGGAACGCCAAGCGGCGCTGGTACTCCAGTCATTCCAAAAGAGCCTTTAAATTAAAACTCCCGCTTTCCCTGGGCTGGTAGAGAGCGGCGTACTCCGCCGCGCTTTCCGTGATTACCGGCAGGCGGGCAGCGTTTAAAAACCGGGGCTCGTTTCCGTTAAAAACCTCCAGGATGGAAAGCCCGCTTACGGTGCCCGGAGTATTTTTCTTCGCCTTACTTAACAGGTAATACCCTTTTCCCACCTTTAAGGGCTCAGGGTATGTCCTTTGC
>JJNX02000227.1 GCA_000681355.2 Peptococcaceae bacterium SCADC1_2_3 | reverse complement strand
CGGTTGTTTTTTACCTTTGCTTTATTTCTTCTCCGGTACCTGTGGGTTTACGCCTAAAAAAACTTTTTGACGCGGCTTTACCGGTAAAGTGGGCGGTAATTGGCCTAATTTTGTTGGGTCTAGGCGTCATTTATATTTCACGCACCGGTAACGAAGCTGTTCTAATTACTTCTTCCCTGGAGTTAAAGGTAAGGACCTTACTGGACTTGATCCTGGGCGTACGGCCCCGTACTAAAGAATTTTTACTGGGATACCCCTTGCTTTTGCTGCTTTTTTACACGGGCTACCGTGACCACCGCTTTTTACCTCTTCTTTTGCTGGGAGCTATTGGCCAGGTATCTTTAATCAATACCTATGCTCATATACATACTCCTTTATTAATTTCTCTGCAGCGCTCATTTAACGGTTTATGGCTCGGAATTTTAATTGGGCTGGGCTTAATTTTGATTTGCCGTTTAGGGTGGCAATGGGGGCAAAAGTATTTTGCCTAAAAAAGAAGTTCCTTCTTTTAAGGTAGCTGTATCCGGTTATTATGGTTATGACAATATAGGGGACGAAGCCATTATTTACAGTATGTTAACGCTTTGGCGAAAGCTCTTCCCTAAAGGGGAGTTTATTGTTCTTTCCTCTAACCCCGCCAGGACAAAAAATTTATATCAGGTAAAAGCAGTTGACCGCTGGCGGCTTAAAGAAGTAAAGCAGGCTATTTCCGCCAGCGACCTTTTAGTTAGCGGGGGCGGCAGTCTTTTGCAGGACGTGACGGGATTAAAAAGCCTGCTTTATTACCTGGGGGTAATCCGGTTGGCCAAGTACTTGAAAAAACCGGTGTTTTTTTACGCCCAAGGGATAGGTCCGGTGCAAAGTATAACCGGGCGTTATTTACTGCGCCGCGTAGTAAATCAAGTTGACTTAATAACGGTACGTGACGAAGAATCAGCCCAAGCCTTAAAAGAGATGGGCGTTAACCGGCCGGCAATTTACGTTACGGCTGACCCGGTGCTTGGCTTAATGGGTGAGGTATTAAACGAGGGGCTAAACCTTGCTTTGGTCAAAGAACTGTTTGACAAATACCATCTAGACCAAAGCAGGCCTACCGCCGGCTTTTGTCTGCGCCCTTGGCCGGATTTAAAAGATGCCCAGGAAAGAATATTTATCCAGGCGGGAGAAGCATTAAGACGGGAGGGCTGGCAGGTAATTTTTTTGCCTTTTCATTATCCTGCTGATTTGGACCTGTCTCAAAGATTAGCCCAGGCCTTTACCCCTCCGGCGGCGGTAATTGAAGAAAGGCTGACCGTGCCGCAGCTTATGGCTGTTATGACCCGGCTTGAGCTGGTTGTTGGTATGCGCTTGCACGCCCTAATTCTAGCCGCGGTGCTGGGGGT
>JJNX02000226.1 GCA_000681355.2 Peptococcaceae bacterium SCADC1_2_3 | reverse complement strand
TCCCTTTTGCTGCTTTAACCATATTCCTAAGCGCCTCTGGATTGTCTTTCAAAAAGCTTGTGCTTGCGTTAATTGTCCGGCAGGGAATATCGTCAGATATTCCTCTAAACAGCACTTTGAACCCTTTTAGTTCGGCAATGCTGGCGTGGGGCTCTTCCAAGATCGCTCCATCAACCTTACCGGCTTCCAGGGCAGCTATAGCCGGTCTTCCGGGAAGTTTTTCTAAATCAAATTTAGCGCCTGCCTTTTTGGCTGCCTTTGTTATACCAACAACCGCTTCACAAGTTGGTGATATTCCTCCAATTTTTTTACCATTTAAATCTTTTAATTCCTTGATTGGTGAATCTGACAGCACTAACAGGACTGAAGTACAGGGCTTTTTTACTTGAGCAATCAATTTTATGGGCGCACCTCCGCTTATGGCGGCAATAGCCAAGGTGGGGCAGGACCAGAATACATCCGCTTTGCCGGCCACAACCGCATCCCTTGCCGCAGCAAGGTCTTTCACCTCTATTATTTCAACCTCCACCCCGTGTTTTTTGAAAAGCCCCTTTTCTTGAGCCACGTACAAGTTGAGATGATGGGTGGTGGGAGCGTCGGCGGTAATAATTTTGACTGCTTTTGCTTCTTCCGGTTGCTTTGGAGCCTCTCCCTTTTTCTCTTGCTTTGGATCGCAGCTTGTTCCAATCACTGCAGTTAGAATCAACAACCCCATTAATGAACCAATAATCAACCTCTTCGTCATTCTCATTATCATTTTTTTACCTCCTTGTTAATAATGTTTATCATATTGCTAATTTATAATCCAAAAAAATAAAACGGTAAAATTCTTTTCTTCCTGATGAAAACCTGCTAACTTTTTAAGATGCTTATTTATTAATCACAATGGCGCCACTATTGTGCTTAAAACATCCTCCATAAGATTTATCGCCCCCTTATATCCGGCGTATCCCCGGTCAAGCACGACCCTGTCTGTAATGGGATAGGATATGCTTAGCCTGTTTGCGCCGATTTTTCCGGCCAGGTCCTTGTCCAGAGAACTGCCAAAGATGAAGTTCGGCCCCTCTTTTTCCACCGCCTCCCATATCTTCCCTGAATCAGACTCAAATACGACCGCTGGAGAAAGCCCTTGGCTGAAACTAAGTTCTTTTTTGATCGATTCCCGGTACTTTTCCGGAATATCATCCGATATTACGGCCAAGGAAGGTATCCACCCAAAGTCGTTTACCAGGAATTTATTCAGGGCTATTCCGTAGTTTGAATCCGTGATGGTGACAAACCTTAACTGGAGGTCAAAGTCCACCACCAGGTCCGCACCCTTTTCAATGGACCTATACGTTTGCTCCTCCTCCTGCGCAATCACCTCAGCAACCTCAATCCCCAGTGCAGCAC
>JJNX02000225.1 GCA_000681355.2 Peptococcaceae bacterium SCADC1_2_3 | reverse complement strand
CAAAGGTATTCATTAAACTGGCCTTAGGGTCAATAGAAAATCTAATCATTGAAACCATTGAAAACCCAGAGATTAACTTGCCGGAAAGAAGGCTTGATTTTGTTTACGGTCTTACGGATGAAGAACAGGAGTATATCCTCCATCTGGATTTTCAAATGCATCATGAAATGGACCTGCCAGAAAGAATGCATATCTACAATGCCCTTCTAACAGCAAGCAACAAAAAGCCAGTTATTTCAAAAGTTATCTATCTAGAACGAAGAGAATATAAAAATTTACCCCAAGAATATGTAGTAAGTTACCAAGGCAGAAAAGAAAATGTCTTTACCTACCAGGCAATTAAACTCTGGGATTATATTGAAGAAATTATCGCCGGGGAATTAAAGGAATTAGCCCCCCTGTTGGTTCTTTTAACCAAGGAAAAAAACGAAGAGGTTTTGGCCAGGAGTAAAGAGCTGATTTTTGAAAGTGGAGATGAAAAATGGCGGGCTGAGGCATTATCTTTAGCCGTTACGGTAGCCGGAAGGTATTTCCCCAAAGACTTTTTACTGAAATTTTTTAAGGAGGAGATGAAAATGTTACGGGAAGCAAGCATTGTGCAGGACTGGATAAATGAAGGGATAGAGAAAGGGATAGAGAAAGGTATAGAGAAAGGTATAGAGAAAGGGAAAAAAAGTGGGAAGCTTGAGGCTTTGCAGGAAGACATCCTGGATATCTTAGAAGAGCGCTTTGGCATAATTAAAAAAGGGATTAGCAGAAAGCTTGAGCTTATTGATGATCCTGCGGTGTTAAAGTCCCTCCATAAAAAGAGCATTAAAGTTGCCAGTCTAGATGAGTTTGCTAAGATTTTAGAGGAAGTATTAGAAGAGGAGTAACAAAGAAGATAATAGATGTGGAAGGCCCTGCGGTATTTATCTGGTTAACTTTTAACCTAAAGAGAAAGCCCGGGAAGCCATTTGTAAATTCATGGTGTAGCACTTTTAATAGGCTGCAGATATTGATATAGACAGGTTTTGCTTTTACTTTATCTACTCCTGGAGCAGGAATCGGGCTTATCTTAAGAGCATTAAAGGCTCCTTTGTAGGGGCGTTAAATTTAACGCCCCTACTTATGAAGTAAAAAAAACGTCCCCTTTGCTTCCCCAGAAAAAAAGTGATATTTCAAGACCTGACCCCTATCCCTCTACTAAATTTTAAGCTTTGCGTAAAATCTATGAAGCAAAAAGAACGTCCCCCTTGCTTCTCAATCATAAATCAATGTACCTGTCCATTTATGATCCCCTTTGCTTCCTCTAATGTACTGGCACTAAAAAGCTCTTCTAGAATCCGGTCCAGTACCTCAAGTTTTGATGTTTGATGTACTTTTTGTTGCAGACCGGAGGTGTCTGCCCGGAACCTTTTCTCCAG
>JJNX02000224.1 GCA_000681355.2 Peptococcaceae bacterium SCADC1_2_3 | reverse complement strand
AATTATATTAAAACCCAGAGAATTAGATTTTATACATAAGTTCCAGAAAACGGGCTGATTTTGGCTGATGTTCCAGGTGGTATTCCAGGTGCTTTTGCATTATTAACCGCATTTCTTTCCTCAATTCAGGATTTACCTTAATTTGACGCAGTTTTGCCGGAGGCCAGCGTAAAAAAAGTTTTAATAAGGCCACCGTTCCCCGGTAGCACCAAAAAGAATGGGGTTCTTTACGGGCACAAGCAGCGCATAAAACACCACCGGCGGCAGGGTAAAAACCAACCCGCCCGTTATTTAAAGGGCCCCGGCAAACAACGCACTCCTCCAGAAAAGGCTGGTACCCCAGGTAATTAACTAATTTTACTTCAAAATACCGCGTTAATAATTCCGTATCACTACCAGCCATAAGACGAAGGGTGTTTAACAGCAACCAAAAAATTTCCTTTTGAGCTTCCCCGGACATGGTTAAGGCGTCAACCATTTCAGTCAGGTAAATGGCGTAAATTAAGTTTTTAAGCTGCTGTCGTAACTCCCAAAACAATTCCAAGCCTTCACATTGACTGACTGAATCTAATTCTCGTCCCTGGCGCAAGAGAAAGCGGGTGTAAGAAAAAGGCTGGACCGCCCCGCGTTTTTTACTGGTTGGTTTACATACCCCGTGCGCCACCACCCTTATTTTACCCCGTTCTAAAGAAAATAAGGTAAGTATCTGATCAGCTTCCCGCATGTTTACTGACCGGAGCACAATAGCGTCAACTTTATACAATTTCACCGCGCATACCCTACTTTTAAACCAACAGCTGATTATTTAGCCAATTTTAAGGAATTCCTTGTTTCAATCACCATATACTTTAATGAAATGCTTTAATATTTTTAGGATAAAATTAATTTTTTATTTATCAGGAGTTGATTTGGCATAAAAATACTATTTTTACGTTTTAAGTGGCTTAAAATTTTTAGCTTAGCCTTCTTTATCTTACTTCTTTTTGGAATTTTTCGCCTTACGGTTAATGGTTTATACCCCTTCAATATTAGCACTTTTTCCTGGTCGCTGGCAAATAAATTTATTTTAATTGACCCTGGTCACGGAGGAGTTGACCCTGGGGCCGTAGGAAAAAACGAGGTCCTGGAAAAAGACATTGTTTTAGCCGTTGGACACCGTTTGGCTGCCTATTTACGTCAGGGCGGGGCGCGTGTGATGATGACCAGAGAAGAAGACACTGATTTAAGTGACCCTGAAATAACCGGCCTTTACGCTAAGAAAAAACAGGACCTGGCCCGCCGGGTCGCTTTGGCCAATCATTTACAAGTAGATTTAATGTTAAGCATCCACGTTAACAGTTTTCCCGATACCAATGTGTATGGTGGTCAGGCATTTTACCAGCCCGAACGTCCCGCCAGCCAAAAAC
>JJNX02000223.1 GCA_000681355.2 Peptococcaceae bacterium SCADC1_2_3 | reverse complement strand
ATATAAAGTGGTATAATGTATTTTACGAGAGAATGTAACTTTACGAAATTGTGCCGTAAAGCCCCTGACTTTAGCCATAGGAATATAAGGCGCACCAAGCGTTAATTCGGGTAAAAAAGCTTTCCACAAGCTTTTTCACCCTCCCAACAGCGGCTGGTCATATTTGAACAGCACTTCGTTAATCTCAAATATGTTGTACTTTCCGCTTACGATGAAATACTCGACTATCACGTCAAACTTCTGGCTGTGTGACAGAGCGTATCCCGCTCGTTCCAAGAGGTCATCAGTCTCATCGATGCTGAGCTCCAACGCTACGGCGAGAGCAACGGCGGTACGCTTGCTTGGCATATAGCCTTTGCCGGTTCTGATTTTTGAAAACAGCTTGCGGTCAATGTTGGCACGTTTATAGATTTCAACATCGGTCTTAGCTTTGGCATCGATAAGGCTCATGAGCGTCACGCCAAACGGTTCGTCGAGATTCCCTACTAAATCGTCTATGCCCGCGGTTGGGGCAATGGCAGACTCTTTCGCTGCCATGCTCGGCATAGGCGCATTAAATTCGATAAGGTCGGCTTCGTCGAGGGTTTCACGCTCGACATCAAGCAGTTCACGCCGCCGTATCCTGTGTTCCTCGACGTAATGCTCGTCGATGTAGCTTGCGACCTCGCCAAGCAGCTTCTTGCTGATGGCAAACGCAGTCTTGTCGAATACAGCGAGGTACACGTCAATATCGTGGTTGACGAGGAAATCCTGAATTACGGATGTCGCAACCTGCAGAGCTTCGTCCTTCGGATATCCGTAAATTCCGCTTGAAATTAACGGAAAAGCGATGCTTTTACATTTGTTTTCATCGGCAAGCCGAAGTGACTCTGTGTAAGCAGAGCGCAAAAGCTTTTCACTCTGTTCAGCGCTCTTGTGTCGATAAACAGGACCCGCCGCATGAATGACATATTTGCAGGGCAACGCAAATCCTGGTGTGATAGCCGCTTGTCCTGTTTTAATTGGAGCCACTTTATCACAGGCCGCTTGTAGTTCCCGCGCACCTGCCGCCTTGAATATCGCTCCGCAAACGCCGCCGCCCGTAGCAAGGTCTGTGTTTGCGGCGTTGACGATTGCATCAACTTTCATTTTAGTGATGTCCTGTCGAACAATGGTAAAGGGCATATCTTCCTCCTTGTGTGTGATGGTTTACTACATATGAATCATTCGCTATCTCTTATTTTTGATGTTCGAGTGCGCCGAACAACTCACCGTCAATTTCAAAAATATCATCAATCGGAATTTTCGTTTCGTCCTTCATTACCAGCGTCCGCTCATACTCATCTATTTTCTTCACACAGCCTGTAGCAGTAATATATGCGCCGCCGGACTTCTTTTTATCCGGCTGAAAATATGTAATTGAGACTTCCGGTTG
>JJNX02000222.1 GCA_000681355.2 Peptococcaceae bacterium SCADC1_2_3 | reverse complement strand
CCTATAAATTTATAGCAGGAAGGAGGTGATTTCATTGTCAAATTCATTACTGGTCGGTATTGATGTAAGTCTCAATGACAACAAAGTTCGTATCCTCCATCCTGATGGAACCAGTCTTTCAAAATTTGTTGTTCCAAATTCCGTTCCCGGGGCAAAAGTGCTTTCTCAAAAAGTCACAGGGATTATGGAAAAGAACAGCTTTGATACCATTGTCATTGGTCTTGAATCTACTTCCGTCTATGGTGATCCTCTTGTTTACTTTTTAAAGCAAGATGCCTCTGTTAATAGATTCAACACCAAAATCCATGTGCTTAATCCAACCCAGGTCAATAAGTTTAAACTGTTTTACCCCGACCTACCAAAAACCGATGATATTGATGCCTGGATTATTGCAGAGCATCTACGCTTCGGGCGTATTAACAAGGAGGTTTACATGGATGATAGATACAAAGCTCTTCAAAAGCTTACAAGGGCAAGATTCCATACGGTTCAGAATCTTGCACGGGAGAAAAACTGGTTCCTCAACAACCTGTTCCTGAAATTTTCTTCCCTGGCACAAGAGAAGATTTTCTCAGACAGGTTTGGAGCTACATCCAGCAGCATCATTGAAGAATTCTTTTCTGTTGATGAAATATCGTATATGCCAATAGAAGAGTTGGTTGAATTCATCAACAAAAAAGGCAAAGGCCATTTTGAAAATCCTGATGAAGTTGCTGCCGCAGTTCAAAAAGCAGCCAGAAGCTCATACCGCCTGCCCAAGACGGTTACAGATTCTGTAAATCAGGTACTGGCTGTATCCTTTGCTGCTATGAAAGCTTACAAGGAACAGCTCAAAATCTTTGATAAAGCGATTGAGGAGCAATTTAAGCTTATCCCCAATACATTGACTTCTATCAAAGGCGTCGGCCCTGTTTACGCTGCCGGTATTGTAGCAGAAATCGGCGATATTCATCGTTTCAAGGATCACGCTGCTTTGGCTAAGTTTGCGGGAATTGCCTGGACTAAACACCAGTCAGGCAACTTTACGGCTGCACACACACATTTAATTAAATTCGGCAACAGGTATTTGCGTTACTACATCATGGAAGCCACTAACAAAGTGAGAATGCACGATCACGAGTTAAAACGCTTCTATGATTTAAAGTACAGCCAAACCCCAAAAACACCACATAAACGAGCACTTGCACTAACTGCCAGAAAATTTGTCCGTCTTGTCTATGCCCTGCTGCATAGCAACCGGCTTTATACGCCACCAAAAGGAGATTAATTTCCAATTGGTGTTCCATTTCCTACCATTTATTACAATTGGTTTTGGTAGGTTTATTGAGGTGTTCCTTCTTTTTGCTTTTTTTAAGCAAATACCAGCACTTTTTTAAAAACTTTCCCCCAATTGGCTATTGACATTTAACCGCTGGACTT
>JJNX02000221.1 GCA_000681355.2 Peptococcaceae bacterium SCADC1_2_3 | reverse complement strand
ATGGCATATTTTTCGTTTCATGGATCACCATTATCACAACATGTTCGAAACTCCTGACGCTAACATCTCTACCGGCATGAGACAGCTAAACAGATAAAATTCATTACACAACGGTCAGTAAGGTGCTCAAGCAAGGGCTGGTTAAAATGATATTTCAAGACCTGACCCCCTTTCTCCCTCCCTTTCTCCCTCCCTAGAAACGCTTCTTCCACGATCCTAAAACCAACTGCACAGTCTCCGGCCTGAACTCCTTGTTGTAACGTTTACCCTGGTTGCTCATCATGGACACCTCCAATAATTTAATTATATCTCAGTTCGGAGTGTCCATCAAACCGGGTATAGACCAATTACCCTGATTCTGCCTCTGGGACGGGTTATGCTGCCGCTGCGCTTTATTGCAGAAAACATAGGCTGCGATGTAAAGTGGAACTCAGATACACAAGAGGTCACCGTGAGTTACCCTAAGGATTAAAGCTTGTGCTGACTCGAAAAATACTGTAGATTTAGAGGAAAGAATTTTTGGAGGGGTAAATGGATATGACAAAAAAAACTTTAGCCAAGGAAATAATGACCACTGAGGTCGTTACAGTTAATTCAGATGATACTATAGAAAAAGTGGCCCAACTTATGTTGAAGCACCATATAAGCGGCATGCCGGTGGTCGACGGGGAAGGAAAATTAGTCGGCATCATAAGCGAGGGTGATTTATTGATCCAGGACAAAGAAATAAAAGCACCGGCGATGACTGTTTTTTTTGGCGGTATTATTTATTTGGAAAACCCCAGTCGTTTCAATAAGGAATTAAAGCGCATCATTGCTCTCAAGGTAAGTGAGTTAATGTCCACGAAGGTGTATGCTGTTGGACCGGAAGACCCGATAGAGAAGGTGATCGGAATTATATCGGAAAAGGAAGTCAACCGTGTCCCGGTAGTGGATGAAAACAAAAGACTGCTGGGAATAATCAGCCGCCAGGATATTATCAAGGCCAAACATGTATGGTATTTCTAACCTAAAAATAAAAACTATGGTTTTTCTAATGAAATATTTTTCTTATGCACAACGGAACCTAGCCCCGCAAGGTTAATTACGGGGACACCATATTGAATTATTGACTTTGAAGTAAGGTGTCCCCGTAATTCACGTATACACAGGGAGGGCACAGGCTAATATGAACA
>JJNX02000220.1 GCA_000681355.2 Peptococcaceae bacterium SCADC1_2_3 | reverse complement strand
ATTTCAATTCCCAGCAACATGGCGGAAGGTTATGGTCGAAACTCTATTCAGGTAGGCACAGAGATCCAATTGATAGTTTTTAGTGGATAGTTTTGAGTTTTTAGTCTCAACATTGGTACTTCCTTTTCTGTAAACTAAAAACTGTCAACTACCTACTACTAGAGATCTGCAAGTCTGGCAAAAAACTTTGTGCCTTTGTGCCTTTGTGCCTGAGTAGTTACTAATTTTCTAAATATTATAACCTGGAGGTTGGCAGTGTTTAAAGAAAACGACCCGGCAAGGGCAATAAGTGATTTAACTTTGCCGCAAAATGACAAGCTAAAGGAATTACAAGAAAAAGGGGTTAAACTTTACGGGGGCAGGTATATCCGTACTCATCCGGCTACTCAACTAATTGAAAATTACCCAGTTTTAGAGGGGCAAAAAGTCAATGTTGCCGGCCGGATTATGGCCATCCGGGGCCACGGAAAAGCAAGTTTTGCTAATCTGCAGGACAGCTCAGGAAAAATTCAAATTTACCTTCGTTTAAAAGACGTGGGGGCCGAAAGTTACCAGATTTTTAACCTACTAGATATTGGGGATATTATAGGAGCGGAAGGAAATTTATTTAAAACTCGCAGCGGCGAAGTAACCGTGGCGGTCGAAAAATTTACCTTACTGGCCAAGTCTTTACGCCCTTTACCGGAGAAATGGCACGGCTTAAGAGATATTGAGCTGCGCTATCGGCAGCGCTATCTTGACCTGCTGGTTAATCCCCCGGTTAGAGAGGTGTTCGTCTTGCGCAGTAAAATTATCCAAACCATGCGTAAATTTTTGGAGCAACGCGGCTTTTTGGAAGTAGAAACTCCCATGATGCACCTTATTCCCGGGGGGGCTAACGCCCGGCCTTTTACAACCCATCATAACGCTTTAGATTTGGATTTATATTTGCGTATTGCCCCCGAGTTATATCTAAAACGTTTAATTATTGGTGGTTTGGAAAAAATATATGAAATTAACCGGAATTTTAGGAACGAGGGCATTTCCACCAAACATAACCCTGAGTTTACCATGCTAGAGCTTTACCAGGCTTACGCTGATTACCATGATATGCTAAAAATAACTGAAGAGTTAATTTATACGGTGACTCAGGAGGTACTAGGAGCATCTGATGTTATTTATGAAGACGTGACTTTAAACCTGGCTCCTCCTTATAAAAAAATAAGTATGCTTGAAGCCGTAAAACAGTATACGGGGATTGATTTTTCCGGATTAGACGAACCTTACGAAGCACGTGCCACCGCAAAGGCATTAAACATAACGGTAGAAAAGGATGATTCCTGGGGGGTTATTTTAAACAAAGTTTTCGAAGAAAAAGTAGAAGCAAATTTAATTCAGCCGACCTTTGTTTTAGACTACCCCATAGAAATTTCTCCCTTGGCTCAAAAAAAGGAAGATGA
>JJNX02000219.1 GCA_000681355.2 Peptococcaceae bacterium SCADC1_2_3 | reverse complement strand
ATCATAATCCAGGTAAAAACCGCAATGGAAGCCAAAATAACGGTCAGTTAAATGGATGATAATCCCAGTCAATTTTCTTAAGGGGAAAATGCAAGAAAAAAAACACCCCTTTTTGCAGTGGGGTCATTAATGCTACGAGAATATCGAAGCATTCAAATCCTCTCTCCAGCCGCATTTTTAGCTGCTTTGGGTTAGTCTCTTGGTTGACCTGCCATATTATGGCAGGGTGATAAAAAAGAAATTTTGAATACGAATCGCAAGGCCCGCAACAAAAAAATCTACAATTTTTTTCTACGACAGAAATTGTTAAAGTAAATAGTTTAAAATCAATAATCAAAACATCAAAACCCAAGTTTATTTTTGGTTTTTGATTTTATTCGACAGATATATATCACCGGGCTGCGGTAAAAAATACAGGACCGACGGCAGGGGAGGCAACACTATGCACGCTTACATAAAGATGAAGACGGACCCGTCTTCACCGGCCGTGCCCATCCAGTACAACTCCCTGGTCCAGGCGGCCATCTACTCCGCCCTGCCGGAAGAAACAGCGGCCCGCCTGCACGATCAGGGGTATACCGCCGGCCGGCGCAGTTTCAAACTATTTTCATTTTCTCGTCTGCTGGGCAGGTTTGCCATCGACAGAGGTGCAGGGACCATCGCTTTTCCGGAAGGTGCCCTTCTGGTCATCTCCTCGCCGGAAATGGAATTCTTCCTGTCCCTGATCAAAAACCTGCTCACCAAAAGCCAGTTCCGGAGGGGGTTCCGGAGGGGGTTCCGGAGGGCAAAACCGGTCACTTATTTATGTGGACTTGTATAAAGGAGGTTTTTAAAGATGTCTACTCGACGAGACGAAAAAAAAGAAAAAAGAATACAAGAATTAAAAGAAGCAATGAAGAAAGAGAGGGGTTATGTTCTTCCACAATGGGAATACGTGGCGGAGAAAGACGTCGATTTTATGGAGGCCTATAATAATTTATATCAGTGCACATTAACAGATGGAAAGGCTCTTTCGGCAAAAACAAGGGAATTAATTGCTATCGCTCTACTTTCATATAGAGGGCTTAAAGATGCGGTGTATGAGCATGCCAAGAGAGCGATGAGATTGGGAGCTACCAAACAGGAAATTCTTGAGGCAATAGAGACATCAATTATTCCTGGCGGGGCACCTACTTTTTCAACAGGATTGCAAGCTTTGATGAGAATCGAAGAAGATGAGAAAAAGACGAAGTGAGCAAAAAACAACAATGGTAGTAGCCTTAATAGTCGGGGTTATTGCGGACTGTTCGGTCTGGGACATGGTTACCTTGAAACAATATAATGAACCCAGAAAATCAGACAGTAAAAAGGTCGAATTTAAGATACAATTAACCTATGAGAAAACATTATACAGACATTTTCAAAGCCCAAGTTGTTCTGGAGCTTCTGAAGGAAGAAAAGACC
>JJNX02000218.1 GCA_000681355.2 Peptococcaceae bacterium SCADC1_2_3 | reverse complement strand
ATGTAGGCACTGACAATACTGACAGTCTGGAAGTTATTGTAACATTGTCAGTTTTGTCAGTAAGGGAAAATATTTTTCCTTAAGGGTAAAATAACCCTTGACTGTTCCTAACCCTTCCTATATACTAAACATAATACATGTATTATTTATTGTATATAAGGAGGTACAGACAATGTATGTAGCATGGCAAAAAGTACCCGGCAAGAACAAGACCCGTAGGTATGCTTACCTTAAGGAAAAGTTAATTGTTCCTGGTGGCGTTAATTCCCGGCACGTGGCTTACCTTGGCAAAGAACCCATAGCGGCCATAGAAAAGCTTTACCGGGAGGGCAGGCTTAGTTTGGAGCAGGTATTATCCATTAGTGAACGCAAATTTCCTGAAGTAGCAGAACTGAAACAAGAAATACAGGCGCAAAACATGGCCAAAATTGAACGCTAGCACTTTTTAGGTACAAACATACCAGCCAGGAAATTAGAATGGCTTAGAAACGAAAAAAAAGACCACTAAAATATAAAGGAGGCGTAATTTATGCGCAAAGCAGTAGACCATACAGGTAAAAGATACGGAAAACTAACAGCAGTTTGTCCTGTGGGGGGGAAAAATAGGCAAATTGTCTGGCAGTGCTTATGTGATTGTGGAAAGATTGTTAATATAATCAGCGTTTGTTTGACTAATGGCCATACCAAGAGTTGCGGTTGCTTACGAAAGGAAATAAAAACCACACATGGGCTATCAGGAGGTAGAGGAAAACCCACAAGGCTATATAAGACATGGACTGCAATGCGGTACAGGTGCAATAAACCTAAGAACGCCTATTATTCAAATTATGGCGGCCGGGGAATTAAGGTTTGTGAAGAATGGAATAATGATTATAAAAATTTCCATGATTGGGCAACGGCTAATGGTTACAAAGAAGGACTTTCTATTGACCGAATTAATAACGATGGTAATTATGAACCGGATAATTGCAGGTGGGCAACCCCGGCAGAACAAGCACTAAACAAGCGAACCAACAGACTTTTAACATTTAACGGTGAAACTAAAACAACAATTGAATGGGCAGAGAAAATAAAAATTAACGAAAACACATTACGTAAACGGCTTTTTAAAGGTTGGCCGGTAGAACGGGTATTAACAGAGCCGGTAAATGAACTTCAAAGGAGGCGTAATTTGTGAGAGGGCATATAAAAAAACGAGTAGGGAAAAAATGTACAAGCTATGATATAGTTGTTTCTTTAGGCCGTGATCCTATTACCGGCAAAAATAAGCAGAAATGGGAGACCTGCCGGGGTACAAAGAAAGAAGCGGAAAAGCGCTTGGCGGAGCTAATGCAGCAGATAAATAACGGCACGTATACCGACCCGGGTAAAATAACGGTAGCCCAATACCTGGCCCGGTGGCTGGAAACTTACGGCAAGCAAAACCTGGCCCCGGCTACTTATAGAAGTTACCATGTAGGTA
>JJNX02000217.1 GCA_000681355.2 Peptococcaceae bacterium SCADC1_2_3 | reverse complement strand
TCTTCCCGTTAAAACAACAAGCATAAGCCAGCCTTTCTTCATCCAGAACCCGAACCGATCCGATAGGAACCAGGTTAACCTTTTTCTCCTTATCCACCGTAGCCATCATTTTAACTGAATTCTTATCCGCTAAAGCCTCAATTACTTCCTCTGGTATTTTAGCCATTATTAACCTCCTTTAGGCTAATTTTGCCCCTGGATTTTTTAAACTAACCGAGTACACTTCTTCTGCTTTACCAATCCCCGCCGCCCTAATTTCTTTCTTAAGCATAGCGAAAACCTTTTCACTTATGGCATCGGCCACGGGTCCTCTTTCCTGAAACTCTTGAAAAGTTCCTTTAATTTGGTACCCTTCTCCGGTGGGGGCCAGTACGGTGAGTGTAAACCTTTTATTATCCAGCAGGTTTTCTTTTGTTTTTTTAACCGCCAATTCGGCAAAAACAATGGTTTCTTCATCCACTGCCCCGGCCGTAGCAATAATAGCCGCATTTGGAATACCGGCCTTGTTTACCGTGCCCAGCATTTTTAACGTATTTGGACTGGCTAAAACGTCTAATGCTTCTTTTGGTATCTTTGCCATTTTAAACCTCCTTTTACTTTGCCACAGCTCCTTTATTTTACCATGGTTTTTTCTTTCTTTTCTTCTTCTAGCTCATCACAAACTACCCAGCCAAAGCACTTGGGACACTCCCGGTAAGCCGTTTCCGCGTCCAGAGTAGTGTTGTAAAGATAACGGAAAGTGCTTTTTAATGCTTCATAACCACAATGTTCACATTTCATTCTTTTTTTCCTCCCTTTTTTCCTTTTTTCCTTTGAACACTTTACCGCGCAGGCGGTTTAATTCCCAAACATCAGTAAAGTTACTTTTTTCATCCTCTTCTACCTCATCACAAATAATTAAATTAGCACACGCCGGGCAACGGCGAATATTCACCGCGCCTATTGGCTCGGCCTGACCAATATACTGAAATTCAGCCCGGCCTCCTTCAAAACCACATTTATCACACTTAAGCACTTCTCCAACCTCCACTTTAACCCCATCACAACTTACTTTTCGTCAAACCCTCTGGCAGACCGCAGCTGCGGGTCCCAGGTAAATTCGGAAGTATTTGTCCTTACCCGGTCTAATTCTTCAAAATAAACACATTTTTCCGCTATTTCCGAATACAAATCCGTTTCTATAGATAAGCCATCTTCCATCAGTTCCTCAGCCAGGCAAAAACTGTCATTAGCCGCGGAATTGGTATTCTGGGGTAAAAACTTTTTACAATCACCGCATCTTTTTTTAGCCATTATTACCAATCCTCCTCATTATATTTTTTATTATACCCTTTATAGTTTTTCTACCCCCTCCCGGTTAACCGGGAGGGGGGAGAAATTCAGCTTTTTAAAGCGTCTGAACGTTGCGGGCAATAATCGTATCCTGGGTCTTTTTGTTTAAACCGGTAAAGTGAGCGCTGTACCCGGCCACCC
>JJNX02000216.1 GCA_000681355.2 Peptococcaceae bacterium SCADC1_2_3 | reverse complement strand
ACATCATCCCCTGGTCGAGTGGCTAAAAAAGCAGGGTATTACCGGAATAACCTTTGATGATTATTATGAAACAAGTCAAAGTTTTGAGGAAGTTTACGAACGCATAACCCAAAGGATTTTAACCGAGGCCGAAAAAAAATCTTTAGTTTACGCTGTCCCAGGACACCCTATGGTGGCCGAAAAAAGTGTTACCTTAATTTTGAACGAAGCTAAAGCAAGGGGTATCAAGACAGAAATTATACCGGCCATGAGTTTTTTGGATGTGTGTTGCGCTGCTTTACAGTTAGATCCTACAGAAGGATTACGGGTAGTAGATGGTTTGTCTTTATCGGATCAGCCCGTTGATCCTTCAGCAGGGAATATCATTATACAGGTTTATAATCAGTTGATCGCTTCTGAGGTTAAATTAACTTTACTAGAGTATTATCCGCCGGAATATCCGGTGAAAGTATTGCAGTCAATTGGTTTGCCGGAGCAGGAAAGAATAGAGGAATACCCTCTTTATTTTTTGGACAGGCTTACTTGGTTTGACCATTTAACCAGTTTATATTTGTCTCCTTATCCAAAGGAGAAAAAAGAACGTTATTTTCCGCTGGACCCTTTGGTGAATATAATAAAGATTTTAAGGGGAGAAAGGGGTTGTCCCTGGGATAAAGAGCAGACGCAGTATAGTTTAATCAGGTATCTTTTGGAAGAAACTTATGAAGTGATAGAGGCTATCCTTGAATTTGACCCGCCTAAAATAAGTGAAGAATTAGGAGATTTATTATTGCAAATAGTTTTTCAAGCTCAAATAGCGGAGGAAAAACACGACTTTGGGATTGGTGATGTAATTACTGGGATTACTAATAAGATAATCCAACGGCACCCACATGTATTTGGTCCGGAAAAAGAAGAGATAAAAGATAGTGCAGACGTAGAAAAGTTATGGGAAAAGATAAAAGCCCAAGAAAAAGGAAAGGGTAAGGTAAAAAGTACCGCTAAACATCTGCCGGCTTTATTACGCGCCCGTTACATCCAAGAAAAAGCAGCAAAAAATGGCTTTGATTGGCCTGATTATCGCGGGGCTTTGGCTAAGGTAACTGAAGAGCTAAATGAGGTTAACCAGGCTATTGCCGCCGGGAAAAAAGCTAAGATAATAGAAGAATTGGGAGACCTTTTGTTTGCCGTGGTTAATACAGCCCGGCTTTTAGACGTAGAAGCAGAGGTGGCGCTTACCGGAACAATTAATAAATTTAATAAAAGACTTTGTTATTTAGAAAAACAGGCCCGGCAGGCAGGAAAAGAATTGGCCGGCTATCCATTGGCAGAATTGAATAGTTGGTGGGAAGAAGCAAAAAAAGCAGAAGTTAACGGAAAAGAGATAACGTAGAAACAAAAAAAGAAAAAACTATTTTTAAGCAGGAAAATTATGATTTTTAACGAATATACCAAAATAAATAATGTTTAAAGGAGGATAAGTTTGGATGAATAAAACGGAACTTGTTGCTA
>JJNX02000215.1 GCA_000681355.2 Peptococcaceae bacterium SCADC1_2_3 | reverse complement strand
ACATCATCCCCTGGTCGAGTGGCTAAAAAAGCAGGGTATTACCGGAATAACCTTTGATGATTATTATGAAACAAGTCAAAGTTTTGAGGAAGTTTACGAACGCATAACCCAAAGGATTTTAACCGAGACCGAAAAAAAATCTTTAGTTTACGCTGTCCCAGGACACCCTTTGGTAGCCGAAAAAAGTGTTACCTTAATTTTGAACGAGGCTAAAGCAAGGGGTATCAAGGTAGAAATTATTCCGGCCATGAGTTTTTTGGATGTGTGCTGCGCTGCTTTACAGATAGATCCTGCAGAAGGGTTACGGGTGGTAGATGGTTTGTCTTTACCAGATCAACCTGTTGATCCTTCTGAAGGGAATATCATTATGCAGGTTTATAATCAGTTGATTGCTTCTGAGGTTAAATTAACTTTACTAGAGTATTATCCGCCGGAATATCCGGTGAAAATATTGCAGTCAATTGGCTCGCCGGAGCAGGAAAGAGTAGAGGAATATCCTCTTTATTTTTTGGACAGGCTTTCTTGGTTTGACCATTTGACCAGTTTATATTTGTCTCCTTATCCAAAAGGGAAAAAAGAACGTTGTTTTCCCCTGGACCCTTTGGTGAATATAATAAAGATTTTAAGGGGAGAAAGGGGTTGTCCCTGGGATAAAGAACAGACGCAGTATAGTTTAATTAGGTATCTTTTGGAAGAGACTTACGAAGTGATAGAGGCTATCCTTGAATTTGACCCGCCTAAAATAAGCGAAGAATTAGGAGATTTGTTATTGCAAATAGTTTTTCAGGCTCAAATAGCGGAGGAAAAACACGATTTTGGGATTGGTGATGTAATAACTGGGATTACTCACAAGATAATCCAACGGCACCCGCATGTATTTGGTCCGGAAAAAGAAGAGATAAAAGATAGTGCAGACGTGGGAAAGTTATGGGAAAAAATAAAAGCCCAAGAAAAAGGAAGGGGTAAGGCAAAAAGTACCACTAAACATCTGCCGGCTTTATTGCGTGCCCGTTACATCCAAGAAAAAGCAGCAAAAAATGGCTTTGATTGGCCTGATTATCGCGGGGCTTTGGCTAAGGTAACTGAGGAACTGAATGAGGTTAACCAGGCTATTGCCACCGGGAAAAAAGCTAAGATAATAGAAGAATTGGGAGACCTTTTGTTTGCCGTGGTTAATGCAGCCCGGCTTTTAGACGTAGAAGCGGAGGTGGCGCTTACCGGAACAATTAATAAATTTAATAAAAGACTTTGTTATTTAGAAAAACAGGCCCGGCGGGCAGGAAAAGAATTGGCCGGCTATTCATTGGCAGAATTAGATAGTTGGTGGGAAGAAGCAAAAAAAGCAGAAGTTAACGGAAAAGAGCTAACGTAGAAACAAAAAAAGAAATTTTTCTTTTTAAGCAGGAAAATTATGATTTTTAACGAATATACCAAAATAAATAATGTTTAAAGGAGGATAAGTTTGGATGAATAAAACGGAACTTGTTGCTA
>JJNX02000214.1 GCA_000681355.2 Peptococcaceae bacterium SCADC1_2_3 | reverse complement strand
GGTTTTCAATGGTTTCAATGATTAGATTTTCTATTGACCCTAAGGCCAGTTTAATGAATACCTTTGGATACTGTTTAGCCAGGACTTTTAGGCTCCGGTCATAAATGTCTTTTACCGGCAAATCTCTTCAATCCTTTCGCCTAAAGCAGTTTTTTGTTTAATTCTATCATTTTGCTTTTGCTTTTATTTTACCACAGGTTGGTTAAAAGAAAATAAAAATCTTGAATCTTGGAAGAAAGCAAGGGGACGTTCTTTTTGCTTCATAGATTTTACGCAAAGTTTTGCTTTTATGGTAAGGGTTGGAAGATTAAATGACGGGGTTGGGTGGTGGCGTTGGATTTAATTGTCCGGGTGGTAGAAATTCAAGGAAAATGCCTTATTATGTGGCCTTGAGCAAGTAAGAGATGCCGGGCATTTAACTTATTTAATCGTTGATTGCCCGGCCGGCCAGGATTACCTGCGGGTGGTATCCCAGTTCTTTGGCTTTATAAACCAGGTAATACGGGTCAACCGGTATACAATGGCCGCCGACCAGGCCGGGAGTGTAACGGTGGAAGTTCCACTTGGTGGAGGCCGCATTTAATACTTCCTGGGTATCCAGTCCCAGGCGGTTAAAGATGATGGATAACTCATTGACCAGAGCAATATTTAAGTTCCGCTGGATGTTTTCGATGACTTTGGCTGCTTCAGCAGTGCGGATGTCCGGGGCGCAGTAGACGAAACCAGTGACTAGTCGGTAAAGGTTCGCTACCAGGCGGGTGGTTTCTTCGTCCATGCCGGCTACAATTTTAGTGATGTTCTGGAGGGTGTGTTCCTCGTCGCCGGGGTTGACCCGTTCCGGAGAGTAAGCCAGGCGGAAGTCCGGCCCGCAGGTATAGCCCGATTCCTGTTCTAGGATGGGTTTGACCACTTCTTCGGTAACGCCCGGGTAAACGGTAGATTCCAGGATAACCATGGAGTTCCTGCGCATGTTGGCGCCCACCAGGCGGGCCGCGTATTCCACGTAAGACAGGTCAGGAAATTTTGCTTTGGTGACCGGGGTGGGAACACAGATGATGAAGAAGAAGTCTGCCGATCTTATTTTTTCCGGATTGGTGGTAAAGGCAAGGCTGCCGTTTCGGTTATTGTTTTGTAGGGCGAGGGTTTTTTGCTTATCTAAATCAAACCCGATGACTTTTAGTTTTTGGGCCAACGCTTCGGCTAAAGGCAGGCCTACGTATCCCAGACCAATAATGCATACTAATGAATTTTCAAGAGCCATTATTATTCCTCCATGGTCAGGATTTAGGATTTAGGATTTAGGATTTAGGATTTAGCTTCTAAACAATATAGGTAAAGATTCGTCATATAACCAAAAAATCCTGCTTAGTTTTATAAAAAATTTATTTTTGGTGCGGATACCATTTGCCTGGTTGCCGGTGAGTTCAATCAAAATTTCGGCCAGTTTATTGACAGGGGTTGTTTTCCCGGCGCCAACGTTTACCGGGCCGGTAATATC
>JJNX02000213.1 GCA_000681355.2 Peptococcaceae bacterium SCADC1_2_3 | reverse complement strand
AAAAGGTATTCATTAAACTGGCCTTAGGGTCAATAGAAAATCTAATCATTGAAACCATTGAAAACCCAGAGATTAACTTGCCGGAAAGAAGGCTTGATTTTGTTTACGGTCTTACGGATGAAGAACATGAGTATATCCTCCATCTGGATTTTCAAATGCGTCATGAAATGGACCTGCCAGAAAGAATGCATATCTACAATGCCCTCCTAACGGCAAGCAATAAGAAGCCAGTTATTTCAAAAGTTATCTATCTAGAACGAAGAGAATATAAAAACTTACCCCAAGAATATGTAGTAAGTTACCAAGGCAGAAAAGAAAATGTCTTTACCTACCAGGCAATTAAACTCTGGGATTATATTGAAGAGATTATTGCCGGGGAATTAAAGGAATTAGCCCCCCTGTTGGTTCTTTTAACCAAGGAAAAAAACGAAGAGGTTTTGGCCAGGAGTAAAGAGCTGATTTTTGAAAGTGGGGATGAAAAATGGCGGGCTGAGGCATTATCTTTAGCCGTTACGGTAGCCGGAAGGTATTTTCCCAAAGACTTTTTACTGAAATTTTTTAAGGAGGAGATGAAAATGTTACGGGAAGCAAGCATTGTGCAGGACTGGATAAATGAAGGGATAGAGAAAGGGATAGAGAAAGGGATAGAGAAAGGGATAGAGAAAGGGAAAAAAAGTGGGAAGCTTGAGACTTTGCAGGAATACATCCTGGATATTTTAGAAGAGCGCTTTGGTATAATTAAAAAAGGGGTTAGCAGAAAGCTTGAGCTTATTGATGATCCTGCGGTGTTAAAGTCCCTCCATAAAAAGAGCATTAAAGTTGCCAGTCTAGATGAGTTTGCTAAGATTTTAGAGGAAGTATTAGAAGAGGAGTAACAAAGAAGATAATAGATGTGGAAGGCCCTAAAGAGAAAGCCCGGGAAGCCATTTGTAAATTCATGGTGTAGCACTTTTAATAGGCTGCAGATATTGATATAAACAAGTTTTGCTTTTACTTTATCTACTCCTGGAGCAGGAATCGGGCTTATCTTAAGAGCATTAAAGGCTCCTTTGTAGGGGCGTTAAATTTAACGCCCCTACTTATGAAGTAAAAAGAACGTCCCCTTTGCTTCCCCAGCAAAAAAGTGATATTTCAAGACCTGACCCCTATCCCTCTATCCATACTGCACAAAGACCCATTTGTGGGGAGGGGGAAGGTATGCCCATATCAAGCAGGTTTAACGAAATAATGCACCCCGTAGACAAAAAATCAGGAAAAATCAATTATCAAAAGCCAAAAACAAAAGATTGAAACCCCATAGCAAAAGATAGTGGTTGCGACTTCATTCTTCTGGGCAATCGAAAATTTTGCGGGTAGTATTTTGCGCATAGTTATTGTAAAGGCTCAACAAGCAGTGAACATGCGAAGTTGAGCCTTTTTTACGTGCAAAACTTCCGATTGACCCCTTCAACCGTCCCTAAATTTTAAGCTTTGCGTAAAATCTATGAAGCAAAATGAACGTCCCC
>JJNX02000212.1 GCA_000681355.2 Peptococcaceae bacterium SCADC1_2_3 | reverse complement strand
TATAAAACAGGAAATATAAGCACGCTTCCCAGGAATAACCAAATATTATAACCTGAGTTATCCTATTCTAGTGTAAGCAAAAAAGAGAGCCCAAATCTTGAAATTATGATTTATATGAGTATATAGAATCTTTTGTTTTCACCTCATAAAGGGGTAACTTATTCTATAAACCGAGCTTACTGACTACCCCCTGTAACATTTCCGCGGATTGCCGGAGAGCCCTTTCTTCTTCGTCCGCTAATGGCAGTGCCAGCGCATTTGCCCGTCCCTTTGCCTTAACCACGGTAGGCAGGCTCAGGCAGCAGTTATTGATGCCGTAAGTGCCGTTGACCAGACCGGAAACCGTCAGGATTGAGTGTTCATCCCGCAGGATGCTTTCGCAGATGCGCCTTACCGCCAGGCTGATAGCATAGTGCGTCGCTCCTTTGCGGGAAATAATTGCGTAGGCCGCGTTGCGCACGCGGTAATCTACCTCTTCCCGGTTAATCGAAGAAATGCTTTTTAGGGCACAGAACTCCTCAATTCCGGTACCGGCGATGTTAGCCAAACTCCACAAAAGCACCTCGCTGTCGCCGTGTTCTCCTACTACATAAGCATGGACATTACGAGCATCAACCTGACAATGACGGCTGATTTCGTGCCGAAAGCGCGAACTGTCCAGTACCGTGCCTGAGCCAATTACCCTTTCCGGCGGCAGTCCAGTTATTTTTACGGCGGCATAAGTAAGAACATCCACCGGGTTGCTTACCATTAATAAAATTGTTTTTGCCCCGTCGGGTATCATCTGGGACAGACAATTTTTTAAAGTGGCAAAGTTTTTTTGCACCAGGTTAAGCCTGGCTTCACCCGGTTTCTGGTTAGCGCCGGCAGTAAATATGATAATGTCAGCGTTCCGGCAGTCGGAATAACTACCATTATAAATCGTGATTGGCTTTATGAACGCAGCCGCGTGGGACAAGTCCATGGCCTCTCCTTCAGCCTTGGCCGGGTTGCTGTCCACTAGCACCAATTCCGTAGGCAGACCAGCAATCATCAAGGCGTAGGCTACAGAAGCGCCAACCGATCCCATACCGACTACAGCTATTTTCCGGTTTGTAGCAGGATTAACCAGCTTTAACCACTCCTTCATCCAAAACCGTCTGAGATTATTATTCCATTAAAAATAAACCAATATGTCTCCTGTCTTCTAATTCAAAATCTACTATTCCATAACAAAATTTTATCTTGACATCCACTTTTATTTTTTATATTATAACATAATTATATTACTAAACATAATTATTTTAATTATGAAATGAGGAAAAGAAAATGCAGCTCTCAACCCGGGCAAGGTATGGATTGCGGGCACTTTTGGATATTGCCCTTCATGATAACGAAAAGCCGGTTTTACTTGAGGATATTAAGGTAAGGCAGCAAGTTTCCAAGCCTTACCTGGAGCAGCTTTTGCTTATCCTTCAATCAGCAGGACTTGTAAGGAGTATCAGGGGAAAGAAAGGAGGGTTTGTTTTAAATCGCCCCC
>JJNX02000211.1 GCA_000681355.2 Peptococcaceae bacterium SCADC1_2_3 | reverse complement strand
GCTATAAATAACTGGTTATAAGTTTTATTACTTAAATTAAAGAAAGATAAGTCATAAAACTCAGGTAAATAAAGCAAAAATTACGTAAAAACCGGCCAGGTAAAAATTATGTCCAAAGAAAACTTTCCTAATATTATTTACGCTTTATTACTGCAGGATTTACCCGAAAGCCTGGTGGCAACACTGCTTATATTTAGTATTTTAAACCTGCGCCTGCGGGATAAAAAATCCTGTTTATAGCTTTTTTACAAGCCATAACAAACTTAGTACGTATCTTACCCATAGCCTTCGGAATGCATTCGGTAATTTTAATTATTACTTTAGCTCTTTATACCCGGCTTTTTACTAAGGCGCAGTTGAGTAAAATTTTTATGGCTGTTTTAATTTGTTTTGCCGTTATTGCCCTGGCAGAATTAACTTATGTTAAGCCACTTTTAAACCTTACTAATTTAACTTACGAAACAGCTTTTGCCAACCCCTTTTTAAGGGCAGCTTTTGCCCTGCCTTACGAAATAATTTTACTGGCCCTGTCTTTAGGAAAGAATTATTATAACCATAAAAAAGGCTTGATAATTAATTAGTTTTTTAACTAAAAGGAAGCGGTTAGGTTGTTAAAACTTAATTTTACTAAAAGCATCGCGGCTTATTTAAAAGAAAAATTAAATTTAACGCCGGACGAGGAAGAGGTAGCCCTCTACGGACTGCAAATACTTATTTACACCTTTACCGGCTTTCTGGCTATTTGTTTGATAGGCTGGCTTTTAGGTTGCTTTTGGACCACTTTAGCCGTTTGCTTAACGGCGGCCGGCCTGCGTCTTTTTACCGGCGGGGCCCACAGCAACTCTCCTTTAACCTGTACCTTACTGGGAATGGTCATGGTCCCTTTATTAGGAAAAATAGCCTCTTTAACCGCTCCTTTTTTTACCCCTTTAAACGTGTCTTTAATCATAATCCCGGGTTTTATCATCTCTTTAATTATAATCTGGCGTTTGGCCCCGGTAGATTCACCGGCTAAACCGATTAACTCCCTGGAACAACGCAAAAAACTGCGTTTTTATTCCGTGGCTATGGTTCTTTTACTTGCGTTAGGGCAGGCTTTTCTTTTAATAAAAGGACAGGCCCTGACTGTTGTTTTAGCCTTAAGTTTAGGTCTGTGGTGGCAAACTTTTACTTTAACCAAGACCGGGCACCGGTTTGCCATTTTTACGGATAATTTTAAATTAAGAAAGGAGGGAAAAAGAAATGAAGCGCCTTTACTATAAACTTCTACCCGTTCTTTTTAGCAGTCTGGTAGTTATTGCCTGTGGAAGTATAAAGCCGGCTTGTGCGGTATGGTGGTACCAACCTGAGGTGCCAAAAACTTTAAGGAAATCGTTTTTTAAAAAGATTTAAGGTTAAGTTAGCGGGAGAATTAAAAATGCGCGGCTGGGAAGAAAAAAGAGCCGGTGAAATAAAAGAATATATTTTAGTTACCCAGATTATTTGTTTATTAATTTTTTTAATGATTATCTTTAGTTTTTATAATTTTAAACTAGGGGTAAATATATTAAATTATCCCAAGGGAAGTAT
>JJNX02000210.1 GCA_000681355.2 Peptococcaceae bacterium SCADC1_2_3 | reverse complement strand
GCTGCTTGGAACTGTTACCGACGGTGACATAAGAAGGGTCTTATTGCAAGGAAAGGGGTTGGAAGTAAAGCTGTCGGTGGTAATGCATCCCAAAGCTTTGGTAATGAAAGTAGGAACACCGATAAAGTGGGGTCTGTTGGGGGTCAGGTCTTGAAATATCACTTTTTTGCTTCATAGATTTTTCGCAAAGTTTTGCTTTTATGATAGGGGTAAGGCGACCCCGGAGGTCATCGAGGTACAGCAGGGCGATTACTTGAAAGAAGACGACATTGTGCGCTTACGAGGATGACTTCGGGCGGGAGTGAGGGGCGCCTTTTTTAAGATAGAAATGGAATTTGCCTGCTCCTCGTGATAAAATACAAATGATAAAATGGTTACGGTCAGAAAATCATTACTGAGATTTTAATAAGTAGAACAGGAGGTAAAAAGCATGAGACAGGTAATTATTTACCCTGGAGAAGATGGTTATTATGTAGCCGAATGTCCAAGTTTGCCAGGTTGTATAAGTCAAGGCAAAACAAAAGAAGAAGCCATTGAAAATATTAAGGAAGCAATCTGTTGTTACGTTCGTTCCCTAGAAGAAGATGCACTTCTTGTTCCAGAAGAGAATTTTGATGTTTTGGTAGTGGCAGTATGAGCAAACTTCCTGTCGTATCAGGTAAGGAATGCATGCAAGCGTTAATGAGAGCAGGTTTTTACTTTAAGAGACAGGAAGGAAGCCATATTACTCTTCGTCGTGATAAACCTTTTACCCAGGTAGTTGTTCCTGAGCATAAGGAATTAGATCGAGGAACATTAAGAGCCATTATTCGGCAGGCAGGTTTATCTATCGAAGAATTTATAGGTTTGTTAAAATAGAGGTAAGCAGGTAAGCAAGGGATCGTTCTTCTTGCTTCATGAGGGAGAAATGGGACGTTCTTCTTGTCCCGTGCGCTTTGTTAAAGAAGCAGCGAACTTCGATTAGGACCAGGCTAGTGTTAACAACGGCTTTGATCTTTTCTAAAGTGATATGGCTAAAAGTTTTATAGGCCACGGTTAGGATGACAGCATCAAGCTTTGGGGCTGCATCAAGGCCGTTAATTTTGGGAATCTTAAATTCATTTTCTCTGAAATATTTATAACTGCACAAAGCAAGGGGACGCACAAAGCAAAGGGGACGTTCTTTTTGCTTTATAAGTAGGGGCGTTAAATTAAACGCCCCTACAAAGGAGCCTTTAATGACCTTGCCGGCGTTGTTCAGGGCATTGAATGGCCAGTCCGATTGACCAGGGTAATGTTTAGGGTGCCGCCGGATGTTTTCCATTGACTTCCCGGGCTTTCTCTTTAGGGCCTTCCACATCTATCTCCTTTGTTACTCCTCTTCTAATACTTCATCTAAAATCTTGGCAAACTCATCTAGACTGGCAACTTTAATGCTCTTTTTATGGAGGGACTTTAACACCGCAGGATCATCAATAAGCTCAAGCTTTCTGCTAACCCCTTTTTTAATTATGCCAAAGCGCTCTTCTAAGATATCCAGGATGTCTTCCTGCAAAGCCTCAAGCTTCCCACTTTTTTTTCCTTTCTCTATCCCTTTCTCTATCCCTTTCTCTAT
>JJNX02000209.1 GCA_000681355.2 Peptococcaceae bacterium SCADC1_2_3 | reverse complement strand
CGGCCAAGGCCTTTAATTTTTTCAATCTCCAGGATGTGAATTTCCAAAAGGTCAGTTAAAGCCTCGCCTGTTTTATCGTCTTTAAGGTGAAAGCTCCGGTGGTAACGGTTGTCTTGAAACCAGTTAAAAGCTAAAAGCACGATGTTGATGGTCTTTTTTAGTTTGCTGAAAAGGTCACCGCTGGTCAACTGACCGCAATAGACCCGCCCCCAGTAATAAAGAATACGTTGGTCAAGATTGTATTCGTTGGCTATCTGGACTTCAATATTGATTAGTGTTCCTTCAGTTGTCTTAGCCAGAATATCCAGTCTGGCGCCCCGGTCAACCAGGTGTTCCGGGTCGATGTCTCTATCTTTTAGTTCAATGCTCTCAAGTTCTTTGCCTGGTGAAGGTTTGAGCACGGCGTTTAATAGCCCTAAGAGGGCTTCTTTACCTTCTTCTGATCCAAGGATACGTTTGAAGGCATAATCGTTTATTCTGTTGATCCCTTTGATTGCTGACAATACGTCACCTTCTGTGTTTCTTTAACTGGGATAATTTTAACACAATACTTTGAATATGTAAATAACACTACAACGATATTTAGACTAAGCACTTACCAATCAATTTACTTTTCTTGTGGGAAAGATAGGCTTTGTAATTTTTCCTTTGTATCCAACCGACCAACATGATCAAATCATCTGTTGAGAATGTCCTCAAGGGTAATACTGCCGTAAGTAAAATCCTAAGCTGCGACAGAGTAATAATGGGTGCTTTTTTTCCCCAACCTTATCTTGATATGCCAGAGAAAGAAATGACTGAGCATGGAAATCAGGATGTGACGATTCCAGCTCGGGTACTTCCTTACCTCCCAATAAATTTTTATATGTGATAGCAGATTTTTCATCATGATACAAACGGTAATTTAGTTAAACATCGTTGTAGTGTTAGGAGTTGCTCAAAAATAAACTTGACATAACCGTCTTTTGTCTGCCATTATTATGGCATGACGCTGATTTGAAAGCTCTCGGTCATCACCCTAAACCGTTCCACGGAGACTGGAAATATACTATCAAAAAGCATGGTTAATTATTGAACAGTTCCTTAGTATCTTCTAAAATATTAAACCCGTGGCCGCCGGCCAGAAGAATGATCGTGTCTCCCTGCCTGTTTCCTGAACATATTCTGATAATATTTTCATAAAAAAGCATTTAATAGTTCTTTGCCCTGTGGTTCTGGTATTTTTCTCCCTTCATTTTTTGCTGCTTCTAGCCACAACTCTACTGCTTCTTTAATCTCCTTTAATGCTTCTTCCTCTGTTTTTCCAAATGCAGAACATCCCGGTAGTTCAGGAACTACTGCTATATAGCCTTCGTCCTCTTCGCTAAAAAATATTTCTATCGCATATTTAAACATTATTTTCCTCCTCCCATAGCAGATTGTACTTCTCAATAATTTTTATGAACTGTTTTACCTGATAAGGCTTTACCTTTCCATTGACATTTTGGAAATTCAGTAATTCTCTTATGCCTTCCCGTATGTAAACACAATGACTGCCTTTCCCTCCTCTCGTATTATATATTTAGTTCTCTTTCACTGAAGAGCTTTTGAAAATACCCTTTTCGAGAGAAAATCGTTCTTTGAAAACTGGAAATTATGATCCTCATGATAATGATTGTTTTACTCGTAGTCGCC
>JJNX02000208.1 GCA_000681355.2 Peptococcaceae bacterium SCADC1_2_3 | reverse complement strand
GTGGTTGTGGGGAGGGCGCTTGCTTTTGTTGTCGCCTTTCTCTGAAAAGCAGTGTCGGGTAACAGCGCAAAATTCTCTTCTGCGCAACCGGTTTGTCTGCACTATAGCCGATGAAATATTTATTCCTTACGCTGCTCCAGGAAGTAAAACAGAGAAGTTTTGTATTGAAATTTTAGCCGGCAATAAGCCTCTTTTTACGTTGGACAACGACTATAACTCCTGTCTGATTGCTCAAGGAGCAAATCCTGTAAGACTGGACAGTATTCCCGAACGATGGAAATGATGAAATGATGAAATAATGAAATGATTGCTTCATTTTGCCATACATTCATGATATAGCTCAACATTGGCATTAATATATTCCCTATACTTGATGAATATTTTAACCGGATTGCGGGCCAGTTTTTCTTCCAAAAGCTTTCGCAGCCCACTTGGGTCCGGTGCGATTAAAAAAGGTGATACGTCAAGAATATTTGCTCCCGGGTCAAGTATTTTTGCGCAAACGTTCTTTAAAAAAGCGGGATTGTCAGTTAATATTTTGACGCCTGTGGTTAGCGCCTCTAAAACTATGTTTGGGAAGTCAGGCAAGGGATTGGCGTCTGTAAAATACACAAGATAATCGATCCCCTGAAGAAAGGCCGGCATTTCCCATGGGGGAATGAAATCCATAAAGCGTATGCCCGAAGGATGACAACTTTCAATAAAGTCCTTTTTCCTCCGGCCTTGAGCGAGAAAAATTACTTCAACCTCGTCCAACAACGGGATGAGCAATTTTGCTGCCCGATCCAACCCCTTGTGCTGCCAGTGGTAATTGATTTTTCCAACATAGGCGCAGGTAACCGGCCGGTTTAACCGGGTAACGGGGTGGAAGTAGCGCTCATCCGGGGAAGCAAAGGGGACGTTTTTCTTACTTCCTTAGCAAACGATATTCTATGCTTTCCGGGAGTTGAGAATCTCTGGGATGTCTGGTAATATCAAAAAGGATAAGTTATAATTAGAAGAAGGTGAACCATGGCGCAAGAATTTGATCTGGTGATCAAAGCCCTGGCCGAACGCTACCCGGCCCACTTCGTCCAGTTGGTGCGCGGTATCCCCGTGGAAAAGGTTGAGCGCGCAGAAAAAGAAGCAGTGGCCTTAAAGCGGGAATCGGACATTCTTTTCAGCGTTAAGGAAAATGGTTACGAGTATCTAATGGTGCTTGAGTCCCAAACCAGAGTTGACCGGGAGATGCCCCGGCGCTTGCTGGAGTACACCGCCATGCAGCACCGGGAGTTTAAAAAGCCGGTCTACCCGGTGGTCTTAAACCTTACCGGGCGGCCGCAAGAGGATACTTATGGTTTCGACTGCCTGGAGCTTACCGTGATAACGTTCAACTACCGGGTGGTCAACCTGGTGGATCTGCCGGGGCAGGAAGCATTAAAATGTGGCCCTCTGGGGATTATCCCCCTGGTTCCGCTCATGTACCACGAGTTACCGGCCGAAGAAGTGCTTTCCGAATGCGCAAAACGCATCCAACAAGCGCCTGCCGATTGGCAACCGGACCTGTACCTTGGCCTGGCGGTTTTTTCATCTTTGCGGTTTACCCGGGAAATAATTTCAAAAATTATCGAGGTGAGTAAAATGGAGACATCCCCGCTGTTTGATGGTATTCGGGAGAAGTGGATTAATCAGGGCGAACAA
>JJNX02000207.1 GCA_000681355.2 Peptococcaceae bacterium SCADC1_2_3 | reverse complement strand
ATTAAACTGCTAAGCATTCGTTCTATTCAGGTGGATAGCCTGTAGGCAGTTAGGCTGTAGGAGAAAATTATGCGCGACTAACAACCTACAGCCTATAGCCTAAACAACCTGTTTTTATTTCCCTTTGCCCCTCTGTGCCTTTGCCCCTCTGTGCCTACCTGAATAGTTACTTTACTTTATATTAGTTTCTTTCTTGCCGGAAAGAAATAACTAAAAGCTTGCCTATTCCATATAAGACTATCAGCACGAGTACAGTACCGATTATGCCGGCCAAGGCCGTAGCCACGCCCTCGTGGTTAATGCCCGGAAAAACATAATCAGGCATCCAGGTTTTAATTAATTCCTTTCCTTCGGCTAAAACAATAAATCCCTTGTCTTCCGCCACCCGTTCCAGTCCATCCGGGTAAGAGGACGCAAAAGGAGAAAGTACGGCGGCTATTAATACGGCTACTATAAAGCCAACAATTAAAAACTTTTTATTCATACCTTTTCTTCACCTGCTTTCATTTCCCGGGCTTGAGAAACAACAGATACAACCACGGCCGTAATTACGCCCTCCCCAATGCCAATTAAGGCGTGCCAACCAGTCATGGCCGGCAAAACAACTTTAAGGGGAATATAACCGGACAAGGCAATTTCCACGCTACAGGCTAAAGCAGCAAACATTACCGAAAGCCAGGAAGCTAAGAAAATTCCTCCTACTTTACCCCCTTGACCTTTAAAAAGCCGGGTTGACGCCTGGTACACCGCGTAGGCTACCCAGGGAGCAATAACAGCCATATTCAGCACGTTGGCTCCTAAAGCCGTAACTCCTCCATCGTAAAAGAAAAGGCATTGGATAATCAAAACCGTGGTCATAATAATTCCCGCGTTCCAAGGGCCTAGCAGTATGGTAGCCAAGGCCCCACCCAGCAAATGCCCGGACGTGCCGCCGGCCACCGGAAAATTTATCATTTGGGCGGCAAAAATAAAGGCCGCCATTACCGCCAACGTTGGAATTTGCCGGTTTTCTAAAACTTTCCTGGTTTTTCTTACGGCTTGGGCCAAATAGCCTATACCAAATAAATCTGCTACGACCCATATTTTGGGGTCAAGAAAACCATCCGGAATATGCACAAAACATCACTCCTTAAAATAAAATTAAAATAATGAAATTAAATAAATAAAGTAAAAATAAAGATATAAAAATAAAAAACCACGCCTTGTTTTTTCTAAAAACCTCCGTGGTTTTAAAGCGGTGTCTTCATGACACCATTATTCTTATAATATATTTTCTACCTTCTTTTTAAAAATCCTTTTTTTTATGAACCTGATATTTATTTTTTTATAAGGCATGTTATAATTTTAAAAAAGAAGAGGGTGAAAAAAATCAACCCTAAAATAAAGGCCGCCTTGCTTTCTATAGCTTCTAACAGCATACTTGCCCTGGGCAAGCTTGGTGTTGGCCTGGCTATGAATTCAATAAGCGTTATCTCGGAAGCAATACATTCAGGGTTTGATTTAATAGCCGCGCTCATTGCCTGTATTTCCATATCCATTTCCGGACAACCGGCTGACGAAAAACACCTTTACGGGCACGGCAAATTTGAAAACGTAGCCGCCATTATTGAAGCCCTACTGATTGTTGGCGCGGGTATTTTTATTATTCATCAGGCTATATACAGGTTAACCCACCCTACCCC
>JJNX02000206.1 GCA_000681355.2 Peptococcaceae bacterium SCADC1_2_3 | reverse complement strand
GTAAAAGACTGGGACTGGGCGTTATCAGAAATTGCCAAGCGGGTAAAAAAGACCCGGGATGAAAGCTTTGAAGAAAAAGACGATAAAGGGGTTACGGTTAACCGCACCCAGGCCATTGCCCATTTCGGCAGCGCGACTATTGATAACGAAGAAAACTACTTAATGTATAAGCTTATGCGTACTTTGGGGGTGATTAATCTTGACCATTGCGCCCGTCTCTGACACTCCTCAACCGTAGCCGGTCTGGCTAATTCATTTGGTCGGGGAGTAATGACTAATCATTTTGTTGATTATCGAAATGCCGATGTGTTTTTAATAATTGGGGCTAATCCGGCCGAAGCCCACCCTATGGCCATGCGTTCCATCGGGATGGCCAAAGGAAAAGGAGCTAAAATTATTGTGGTTGATTCCAGATTTACTAAAACAGCCGCCAAAGCAGATATTTACGCTCCTTTGCGTCCGGGGACAGATATTACTTTTCTTTATGGTATTATGAATTATGCCATTCAAAATAACCTTTACCATCACGAGTATGTGGTTAACTATACCAACGCTTCTTACTTAATCAGTCCTGAATATGGCTTTGCGGACGGTCTTTTTTCCGGTTTAGAGGAAAAAGACGGCAAACTGGCGTATGATAGTAAAAAGTGGGATTACCAAAAAGAGGGCGAAAATATTAAAAAGGACCCCAACCTGCAGCATCCGCAGTGTGTTTTTCAAATTTTTAAAAAGCATGTTTCCCGGTATGACTTGAAAACGGTCAGTCAAGTTACGGGAACCCCGGAAGATGTTTTACGGGAGGTTTGCACTGCATACTGCGCTACGGGAAAACCAGGTAAGGCAGGCAATTTAATTTACGCCATGGGAATCACCCAGCATAGTTACGGGAGCCAGAACGTGCGGGCAACTGCCATGCTGCAGCTCTTACTGGGCAATATAGGTATTCCCGGCGGCGGGGTTAACGCCCAGCGGGGTAAATCAAACGTGCAGGGTTGTTGTGATATGGGCATGCTATACCATCTTCTTACGGGTTACCTTAAGTGCCCCGATGCGCCAAAACACCCTACGCTTAAAGATTATTTAGAGGTGGAAACACCTAAGACAAGTTACTGGTCTAATACCCCAAAATTTTTGATTAGCATGCTTAAAGCCTGGTACGGGGAAAAAGCCACCAAAGAAAATGACTTTTGCTACGACTGGCTGCCTAAGTTAGACGGGAAAGACCATTCCCATATGCCTATTTTTGCCAATATGGCCGAAGGAAAGATTAAAGGTCTTTTTGCCTGGGGCCAAAATCCGGCGGTGGGCGGGCCTCAGGCTGCTGCCGAGCGCAAAGCCCTGGAAAAGCTGGACTGGATGGTTTATATTGATGTATTTGAAAACGAAACTGCCGCTTTTTGGAAGCGTCCGGGAGTAAACCCGGCGGATATAAAAACCGAAATTTTTATGCTGCCGGCTGCTTTCTCTTACGAAAAAGAAGCAACGATAACCAACAGCGGCCGCTGGGTCCAGTTCCGCTGGAAAGCCATTGAACCTCCCGGTAAAGCAAAAAGTGACCTCTGGATTGCCGACCGGATTTTTAAAGCTATCCGCCAGGAATACCAGACCGGCGGTAAATTCCCTGCTCCTATTTTAAACATGGTTTGGAACTATGATCTGCCGGGGCACGACGAACCAGATTTAGAAAAAGTAGCC
>JJNX02000205.1 GCA_000681355.2 Peptococcaceae bacterium SCADC1_2_3 | reverse complement strand
CTGGAGAAAAGGTTCCGGGCAGACACCTCCGGTCTGCAACAAAAAGTACATCAAACATCAAAACTTGAGGTACTGGACCGGATTCTAGAAGAGCTTTTTAGTGCCAGTACATTAGAGGAAGCAAAGGGGATCATAAATGGACAGGTACATTGATTTATGATTGAGAAGCAAGGGGGACGTTCATTTTGCTTCATAGATTTTACGCAAAGCTTAAAATTTAGGGACGGTTGAAGGGGTCAATCGGAAGTTTTGCACGTAAAAAAGGCTCAACTTCGCATGTTCACTGCTTGTTGAGCCTTTACAATAACTATGCGCAAAATACTACCCGCAAAATTTTCGATTGCCCAGAAGAATGAAGTCGCAACCACTATCTTTTGCTATGGGGTTTCAATCTTTTGTTTTTGGCTTTTGATAATTGATTTTTCCTGATTTTTTGTCTACGGGGTGCATTATTTCGTTAAACCTGCTTGATATGGGCATACCTTCCCCCTCCCCACAAATGGGTCTTTGTGCAGTATGGATAGAGGGATAGGGGTCAGGTCTTGAAATATCACTTTTTTGCTGGGGAAGCAAAGGGGACGTTCTTTTTACTTCATAAGTAGGGGCGTTAAATTTAACGCCCCTACAAAGGAGCCTTTAATGCTCTTAAGATAAGCCCGATTCCTGCTCCAGGAGTAGATAAAGTAAAAGCAAAACTTGTTTATATCAATATCTGCAGCCTATTAAAAGTACTACACCATGAATTTACAAATGTCTTCCCGTGCTTTCTCTTTAGGGCCTTCCACATCTATCTTCTTTGTTACTCCTCTTCTAATACTTCCTCTAAAATCTTAGCAAACTCATCTAGACTGGCAACTTTAATGCTCTTTTTATGGAGGGACTTTAACACCGCAGGATCATCAATAAGCTCAAGCTTTCTGCTAACCCCTTTTTTAATTATGCCAAAGCGCTCTTCTAAGATATCCAGGATGTCTTCCTGCAAAGCCTCAAGCTTCCCACTTTTTTTTCCTTTCTCTATCCCTTTCTCTATCCCTTTCTCTATACCTTTCTCTATACCTTTCTCTATACCTTTTTCTATCCCTTCATTTATCCAGTCCTGCACAATGCTTGCTTCCCGTAACATTTTCATCTCCTCCTTAACACTACAACGATATTTAGACTAAGCACTTACCAATCAATTTACTTTTCTTGTGGGAAAGATAGGCTTTGTAATTTTTCCTTTGTATCCAACCGACCAACATGATCAAATCATCTGTTGAGAATGTCCTCAAGGGTAATACTGCCGTAAGTAAAATCCTAAGCTGCGACAGAGTAATAATGGGTGCTTTTTTTCCCCAACCTTATCTTGATATGCCAGAGAAAGAAATGACTGAGCATGGAAATCAGGATGTGACGATTCCAGCTCGGGTACTTCCTTACCTCGTAATGATCCATCCCGAGTTCCGATTTGGTTTCTTCAAAACATTGTTCTATGGCCCAGCGTATTCCACTGAGCCAGACGAAAGTTTTGAGCCGGCTATCTCGCGAGGCGTTGCTGATATAGTAAAAATAACGCCCCGTATCACGATTCCTTTTGATGATCAGCCATACCTCATAGGTTACTTCTGCCACCTTTTCGAGGGTTTCAATAAAGTCCGGAGAGTTTCCGTACAAGGTGTCTGCCACGACATATCGGAAGGGAATAACCCCTTGATCCCTGATCTCCTGAAACAACTCCACC
>JJNX02000204.1 GCA_000681355.2 Peptococcaceae bacterium SCADC1_2_3 | reverse complement strand
CAATTGTGGTAAACCTTCCCTTGCCTGCCTTGCCTCCAGAGTCCCCTACGGCATTTCCCTGACCCAAGAGATTTTAGAGCGCATAAACCAGGCGGAGGAATTTATGCGCTCAATGGGTCTGGGCCAGGTCAGGGTAAGGCATCATGAGGAGATTGTCCGGATTGAAGTGGAGCCGGCGGATATGGAAAAGGTAATTTACCACCGGGAGAAAATAGGGGCTAAATTAAAAGCCCTTGGATATACTTACATTGTCCTTGACCTGGAAGGTTATCGCCCGGGAAGCTTGAATTTAGTGCTGAATTAAAAGCAGAATAGGAGAGAAATAAATGCGTGATGGACCATCTTAAGAACCCCCGGAATGTTGGGGAAATAGAAAATCCCGATGGGGTCGTAAAGGAAAATTACCGGGTGAGAAGGTAAAGTCAAAATGAGGGAAAGGGTTGCTGTGGCTATGAGCGGGGGGGTAGACTCCTCAGTAGCCGCTGCTTTGCTTAAAGAAAAAGGGCATGAGGTTATTGGGCTTACTATGCAAATCTGGCCGCGGGAAGAGCCGGCAGAACCTGGTGAAAAATACCAGGAATGTTGCGGTCTTGAAGCCGCTACGGACGCTAAAAAAGTAGCTTTTGAGCTTGGCATCCCTCATTACGTGGTAAATTTCCGGGAAGTTTTTTTTGAGAAAGTGGTAAAAAACTTTTGCCTGGAGTACTTACGGGGAAGAACACCAAACCCTTGTATTAGGTGCAACGAATTTATCAAGTTTGACGCGTTTTTTAAAAAAGCAAAGGAATTGGGAGCAGGTTTCATTGCCACCGGACATTACGCCCGGATAGAATTTGCCGGTGGAAGGTTTTTGCTAAGGAAAGGGCTTGACTTTACCAAGGACCAATCCTATGTGCTCTACCCCATGACTCAGGAGCAACTTAAACATACCCTCTTGCCTCTTGGTAAGCTAAGAAAAGAGGAGGTAAGAAAAATTGCCGGACGCTTTAACCTTCCTGTGGCCGGGAAAAGGGAAAGCCAGGAAATATGCTTTATTCCGGATAAAAAATACGGGGAGTTTATTAGAAAGCATTTTCCTGAGGCAGCCAAACCCGGCCCAATTTTGGACCGGGAAGGGAGAATTCTGGGGAAGCATAAGGGATTTATCTTTTACACCGTAGGCCAGCGAAAAGGAATAGGTATTTCCGCCGGAAGGCCCCTTTACGTAGCCAGTATAGATCCGGAAAAAAACGCCATTATTGTAGGCGGAGAAGAAGAGCTTTTTAAGGCTGAGCTTATTGCTTCCGGGGTAAATTTTATTCCCTTTGAAAAGCTTGAGCAACCGCTGGAAGTAAGGGCAAAAATCAGGTACAGGCACCTTGAAGCTCAGGCCTTACTTACCCCTCTTAACGAAAAAACAATCCGGGTAAAATTTAAAGAGCCACAGCGGGCCATTACCCCAGGCCAGGCAGTGGTGTTTTATAAGGAAGATTTAGTCATTGGCGGAGGAACAATAGAATTTTCCGCTATTTAATCAGTTTCTTTGGCCGGAAAAACATACTTCTGGTAAAATTCAAAGGTTTCCTTTAGCCCTTTGACAAAAGGAGTATACGTAAAATTTAAGGTGTTGGCAATTAAAGAACCGGCGTAAAGCTCGTGCTTATCCAAGGGAAAAGGCAAAGGAATATTATTCCGGTTGATTTCCGCGATGCTTGATTTTTTTGTCCCTAAGCGTTTATCA
>JJNX02000203.1 GCA_000681355.2 Peptococcaceae bacterium SCADC1_2_3 | reverse complement strand
ATACTCCTAGACGGAACCGTACGTGCCCTATTAAGGTATCGCCACTCAATTTCTATGGCTGGAAAAGAGTGGTTTTTTCTTGACTTTATTTACGGTCGTATGACAGTACGAATGGCGGAGGTTTGATATAAATAACCGCCAAATAAAATGAAAGGCCCCGGGAAAAAGCGCTCGCAGACGCCCCCGGGGAAACCAATCTAACAATATTATGCTACTCCCTTTTTTTGGGGATGTCAATCAATATATTAAGGGCATAGGAACTACCGGTATATCTTCTAAGGGCTACTCCTGCCCTCTTTGTAGTGGTAAACTGCACAATCACGGCCACTACCACAGAGGGGTGATTTGCCGGGATAAAATCTATTGGATTCGGATATTCCGCTAATCTTGTGCCCGAAGTGCTTAAGGACATTTTCCCTCTTACCATTATTTGTAGCACGCTACCAGCGGGTACTAACCTCTCTTAGAGAAAAAGCTGTACGCCTCTTCGTACTTTCGGGCTAGCCCATGGTCCGGTGCGCTCAAGAGTATCCTTGAAGGGGACTCGGTATCTGAACGTACTGTATGGCGTTGGGTCAAGAGGGCCATTGGATTGATCGAGCCGGCTATTCTTTTGGCACAAGAGAAACTAATTTCTTTCGTTCCCGATTTTCCTCTTTGTCAAAGATCCCGAAGCAAAAAAGGATGGACAAGACTAACGGTTTTCTTTTCCCTGGCTGACCGTTTTTTTGCACAAACAGAACTGGCTTTAAAAGAGAGGACATTTGAGTGGGCAACTGTTGAGGGTGGCATTCTTCTTTAATTGAAGATGGCGCTCTTATAAGTATGCCCTTTTCGCAAGTCGCCTGTTTTACCTTTATTATGTGCAGCTGCACATAATAAAGGAAAGATAGAACGGATGTTCCGTTTTGTGGATACCAGCTTCAAGTCGGAGGCCTACCAACTAATTGAGCAAGGAAAGCTAACCACCCTTGAGCAACTGAACCAGAAGTTTTGGGCCTGGGATGTGAGTTTTTCTACCACAAAAGGCGTCACGGCACTACCAAGACTGCACCTGCTGTTCTTTTTGCCCAAAGCAATAAGAAAATTAAGCGGGTACCGATTGATACTTTGAATGAAATATTCCTTTGGGAGGAGGAGCGCAAAGTAGATAGAGTCGGCTGTGTTTCGGTGCTGGGAAATATCTACGAAGTCGATGCGTCTTTAGTCGGCAAAAGAGTTAGCTTACGTTTCGACCCTTATGATTTGCGTGATATCCAGGTATGGTATCAGGAAAAACGTTATGATTACGCCCGGGTTCTTAATTTAAACAAGGAGAGGCATCCTAAAGCACCCAGGGAAATCTTAAATAAAAATAACGCTAACGAGGGAAAAGCGTCTACCGGACTTAATTTTTTAGACCTGGCGGAGAAAAAACACCGGCAGGAACAGCGGGAAAAAATCGGTGCTATGACTTTTACGAAACTTGCTATTAGGGAAAAGGAAGGTGATTCATAATGAACCCGGCTGCCTACTTTGGTTTTTCGGCCATGCCTTTTACCCGTGAAATTTCTTCTGCAGCCCTTTTCCCTTCAGCTCAGTACCAGGAACTCCAGGCAAGGCTACGTTATATTGCTTAAGTCCTTAACTTTTTGGAGTGGTTACGGGGGAAGTCGGCTCGGGTAAGTCAACCGCTATCCGGGCTTTCCAGGATTCTTTAGATAAAAGCCAGTATTCCTTTATTTACTTG
>JJNX02000202.1 GCA_000681355.2 Peptococcaceae bacterium SCADC1_2_3 | reverse complement strand
AAGGCTTCATGATATATAATAAACTATAATTAATTGTTAACCAAATTATGAATACAGGTTGACGTAATGACATAAAGACATCCGGAGGTAATAATGTGGCTCTTATTACGAGACAAGAAATTAAAGGCAAGGTTCTGGCGGGAGAGGGCCTGTCCCCAGAAGAGGCTTTCGGACTGGCCGGCTGGCCGCTAGAGAGATTAGAGGAATTGCTGAGTCTGGCTCAGGAAGTACGGGAACGTTTCTGGGGCCGGGAGGTAGAGCTTTGTTCTATTATTAATGCCCGCTCAGGGCTTTGCCGGGAAGACTGTCGCTTTTGCGCCCAGTCATCCCGCTACCGGACTGAGGTGGAAATATACCCGCTGATTAGCCCGGAAAAGGCTTTGGAAAAGGCCCGGTATATGGAAATCGTTGGAGTAAGGCATTTTTCCCTGGTAACCAGCGGACAAAATATTGAGGAAAGAGATTTTAAGCAGGTGTTGGAGATTTACCGGATGTTGCGTGCTGAAACCAGCCTGGAACTGCACGCTTCTTTAGGAAGTATTGATCAGGAAAAAGCCCGGCAATTAAGGGAAGCTGGGGTAACCACCTACCATCATAACCTGGAAACCGGACGCAATTATTTTCCACGTATTTGCACCACCCATACCTTCAAGGACCGGGTGGCCACCATCCGGGCCGCAAAATCGGCAGGTCTTGCAGTTTGTTCGGGAGGAATCATTGGCCTGGGAGAAAGTATGACCGACCGGTTGGAAATGGTCCTAGAGCTGCGGGAACTGGGGGTGCGTTCGGTGCCGGTGAACATTTTAAATCCCATTCCAGGTACACCTTTGGCCAAGCAAAAACCCTTGCCGGTAGAAGAAATTTTAAAAACCGTAGCTATCTTTCGTTTAATCATGCCCCGCTCAGTCTTGCGCTTGTGCGGAGGACGGGAACCGGCCCTTAAAGAAAAGCAAGCTGCGGCTTTACGACTGGCTATTAACGGGATGGTGGTGGGAGGCTATCTTACTTTACCCGGTAACGAAATCCAAAAAGACCTGGATATGCTTTTTGCGGCGGGGTTACAACCTTCAAGGTAATATTTTCTTTCGTACGTACAACGTTTTTGAACAAAGCCTTTAATTTTTAATTCAGCACTAAATTCAAGCTTCCCGAGCGATAACCTTCCAGGTCAAGGACAATATAAGTATATCCAAGGGATTTTAATTTAACCCCTATTTTCTCCCGGTGGTAAATTACCTTTTCCATATCTGCTGGCTCCACCTCAACACGGGCAATCTCCTCATGGTGCCTTACCCTGACCTGGCCCAGACCCATTGAGCGCATAAATTCCTCCGCTTTGGAGTGCCAAAAAAGTTTGGTTTTTTTGTAAGCTTTTACAGAGTAATAATATAACCTCAGCCTTTTCTTTTTCTCTTTGCCATTGAATAAGGTCGTTAAGAGTAAGGGCATCTAGTTCCTGGTAAATTACTTTAGTAAGCCGGCGCCACAGTTCCTGAGTGGCACAGCGGTCCGTACGGTGGCATACCAAGGGGTTGCTGACGCACTCCACCAGGGTGATGGTCCTCTCCAGGGCTTTTACAACTTCGCTTAACTTAATTTCCGCCGGGGGGCGGTTTAAAACAAACCCTCCTTTCTTTCCCCTGATACTCCTTACAAGTCCTGCTGATTGAAGGATAAGCAAAAGCTGCTCCAGGTAAGGCTTGGAAACTTGCTGCCTTACCTTAATATCCTC
>JJNX02000201.1 GCA_000681355.2 Peptococcaceae bacterium SCADC1_2_3 | reverse complement strand
GGTAGTGTCAATATCCTTGTGTAAAAACTTTTATCAAATAGCTTCCCTCTAAATATACTTATGGAAAAACTAACCTAAAATGATAAAAAGCATTAAATTTAAACAAACCACCTTGAATTAAAACCCATAGCAACATCCTTTCTTGTTTGTTTTATTTTACTTAAGGAAAAGATAATTGATTTTATGATAAACTAACTCTTAAATTGTTCACAACTATTTTAAATAGCTAATCTTAAACTGATGGTCACCGGTTACGTGCAAAACTAGCAATACCAACGTTTTCTTCAGCTTTAGCTTATTTAGGGTAGAAAAAATGGCCGGTAATTTTAAATCTTTTTAAAACCGTGCTACAAAAACACCGAAATTTGGTTGATCAAAAGAAAAAACTTTTTACTTTTGTTATTTCAATAATTCTATACTTCGTTACTGCTGCTTAAAAATTAAGCAGCATCTTCAGCAAGATTTGCAAACCCTTCGATTCGTCTCAAAGCCCAGCTTTGGTTTAAGTTCATAGACATAGCGTAGATACATCTAAGACAACAGTCTTCATTGGGTAAGCTGTCCATTTGGCGGGTGCGCCTCCTGAATTCTTTAAAGGTACGTTCTATTGTATTGGTGGTACGGAGCGATTTCCATAGCAATCTGGGTTGGGTATAAAAGTTTAATACGGCAGCCAGGTCTTTTTCTAAACAGTATACCGCAGAAGGAGCCACCTTCTCCCAGTTATCTTTCCAGGCACTAAAGCGTTCTTTAGCTTCCTCAAGAGAGTCAGCATAAAATATTCGTTTAGCGTGATCAAGACAATTTTTTTGAATTTTCCGGGGTAGTTTTGCTGCTATATTACGCAGTTTATGAACGACACACCTTTGCACTTTAGCTTTTGGGAAGGCCTCAGTAAAAGCGTTTTCCAACCCCGACAAGCCATCCATGGCCCCCAAGAGTAAGTTTTCTCCTTTTAAGCCCCGCCTTTTTAAGTCCTTAAAGAATTCTCTCCAGGAGGAAGCGCTTTCCCGGTTCCCTAGTTGCACTCCTAGAATCTGGCGGTATCCGTCAGCGGTGATACCAATGGCCACCAGAAGAGATTCTTTGCTTACGGTAAACCGTTTGACCGGCAGGTTTAAACCGTCTAAAAAGATGTAGACTATATTGTCTTCAATGGGTTGTTCCAACCAGGCTCGCATCTCCTGGGTCAGTTGCTTGTTGATTCGGGAGATGGTGCCAGCTGAATATCCTTTGCCCATTAACTCCTGGGTTATCTTTTTCATTTTGCGGGTACTGATGCCACCAATAAACATATCAACAATCTGCCTATCTATCTTTTCTTCCCGGCGCCGGTAGTGGGGCAAAACTTGGGATTCAAACTCACCATTTCTGTCCCTAGCCACATGGATGTCTTCAATCGGACCATAGCGGGTCAAAAGATCCCTTTCGTAATACCCGTTGCGGTAGTTTTCCCGTTTTTCCTCACTTCTTTGGTAATGTTTATAACCCAGAAAACCGGTCAGTTCTTGCTTTACCGCTTGTTCTACGGCATACTTGATAAAACCTCGGATGTATTCGGCCAGGCCGTCAATGAAAATTTCCTGCCCCCATTTTTCATTAATCTGGACATTTTGCATTTCTTCTGGTAGACTTATTTTCAATGGTGTACCCTCCTTTAGTTATTTTGGTGAATTTGTCTATTTAAAGGGTACGCCATTTTTGCTTAAAATCCTTTTTACACAATCAATTTTACGCTACC
>JJNX02000200.1 GCA_000681355.2 Peptococcaceae bacterium SCADC1_2_3 | reverse complement strand
AAAATAGGGTAAAAGCTGCCGGCAAAATCTATAATACCCTCGGATAAATACATCAGCCCGCCGCATTCGGCGTAAATGGGCATATTCTTTTTGTGAGCCCGGCGGATGCTTTCCACCATGGAGTAGTTGCGGGCCAAGGGTTCTAAAAACATTTCCGGAAAACCGCCGCCCAGGTAAACTCCCTGAATGTTTTGGGGCAAAGATGAATCCACCAGCGGACTAAAATAAACCAATTCTGCTCCCCAGGCGGCCAGCAAGTCCAGCGCGTCCTGGTAATAAAAGTTAAATGCTGCATCCCTGGCTACGGCAATTCGTACCTTTTTTTGCTGTCCGGCAGGAAAAATTGATTGTTCCGGATAATCTAGCGGCGGCGCAGATTTAGCTACCGACAGGATTTCTTCCAGATTAAGAAACTCTGCCATCGCTTGAGCCAACTTATTAAGGTGAGCCGTGAGCTCTTCTCTTTCGTCAGCGGGAAGAAGCCCCAGATGCCGCTCGGGCATTTTCAAGGCGGCATTTTTTGGCAAATACCCTAAGGTTTTCAGGCCTGTTTTTTCAGCTACCGCTTCACTTAAAGTTTGGTAATGTTTTTCGCTACCCACGTGGTTAAAAATAACCCCGCTTAAATTTAACGCCGGGTCAAAATTTTTATACCCTAGCACTAAAGCCGCGGCACTTCTGGCCATTCCGTTGGCGTCAACTACCAGAATTACCGGGGCGTCTAAAAGTTTGGCCAGCCTGGCGGTGCTGCCCGCTTCTGTTCTGCCGCTATAACCGTCATACAAACCCATAACCCCTTCAATGACGGCCAGATCAGTCCCTTTAGCGGCCCTTAAAAACAATTCTTTTAAACAGGCTTCCGGCAGCATCCAGCAGTCTAAATTACGGGAGACATTTCCTGTGGCGGCCGTATGGTAGCCAGGGTCAATATAGTCCGGCCCGGCTTTAAACCCCTGGACCCGGTACCCCTTTTCAGCCATGGCAGCCATTAGACCCGTGGCTATGGTTGTTTTTCCCACACCACTTTGCACGCCGGCAATTACCACCCGAGGAAACAAAAAATCACCTCCAATTTGGTCGTTGGTCGCTCGTGGCCAGGACATTTTTTTCTCTGATTTGCCCAAGCAACTCTTGTTTGGTACTTGGCGGTACATTTGAGGCCACCCATCCTTTTCTTTTCAGTTCTTCATAAATATCAATCAGCCATGGTCTTTCCAGTTCCGCTTCGGTCAAAAGCTGGTGGTTATAGAAAATATGCTCCGGCACTCCTTCTCCAATTACCATTCCGTTTTTCATCAGGAAAATATAATCGGCCCAAGAGTAAGCCAGGTCAACATCGTGAGTGGAAAAAATGATCGTTACCCCGGTGCGGTTGATTTCACCGAATAACTCCATAATTTGCGCGGCATACTTTGTGTCCAACCAGGCAGTAGGTTCATCACAAATCAATACCTTGGGCTGCATGGCCAGAATATCGGCGATAGCTACCCGCTTTTTTTGGCCGTAACTCAAAAAATGCGTAGGTTTATCTTTTAAATCCGTAATGCCTGTTTCGGCCATGGCCTGGTTTACCCGTTCCCATACCTTTTCTTTAGACAACCCTAAATTTACCGGCCCAAAAGAAATTTCTTGCCATACGCTGCCTGAAAACAACTGGGTTTCCGGGTCTTGAAAGACAATTCCTACATTTTTCCGTAAGTTTAAAAGGGAGGTATGGTTGTAACGAACCTCTTGCCCGTCATAGCAAATATTTCCC
>JJNX02000199.1 GCA_000681355.2 Peptococcaceae bacterium SCADC1_2_3 | reverse complement strand
ACGTTGCCATTGATGATCCCGGGAATCAAAAGCCTTCCCTGGTAATTAAAAACCTCTCCGGGAGGGTTTCCCCAATCCTTTTTCATCTTTTCCTGCACCTGCCGGGGAAAAGTTTGCCATTGGCGCTCATATTCTTCCGGCGTAACCCCATCTACAGCCAGAGAGGCCATTTGTTCCGCACTGGCCCAGCGGCGGTCATTAGTCACCCTACTTAAAATTTCCTCCATTAGTTCCTGGCCGCTTTCAGGCAGGCTGTCCAGGGTATAGCCCGCGGCCTTCATTTCCCGGAGGATGTTTAAAACGCTGACCGGGGAATCCAGGCCAAAGGCTGTGCCAATGGTATCGTTGCGCGGCGGGTAATTGTTAAAAATAATCGCCACTTTCTTGTCCTGGTTTGATTTATAACGCAAGCTGGCCCATTTTAAGGCCAGATCAACCACTTTATTTACCCGTTCAGGCACCGGAAAGTAAGAGACCATGGTTGCTCCGGTCAACGGGTCACGCTCGGCAAATTCACGGGTGGCTACCGGCACGGTAATCAGCGCCCCGTCAAACTCGGGCAGAGCCGCGCTGATAGCTACATCCAGGGGATTAACACCCTGCAGGGTGGTAGACCATTCCTCATAAGTATTAAGCGAAAGAATGGCCTTGATTACAGGTACGCCCAGGAAGGCGAAGCAGCTTTTTTCTTCCTCTGCCGACTGCCCGGAGTTTTGCCCGCTAAACTTAGCCTGGGAAAAGGCCAGGGTATAGATTAAGACATCTACCAAAGGTTTGCCATCGCGCATGAAGTAGTTTTCCATTACCCATTTCAAGCCCTTTGTCCCCAGTTCCACATCTCGCAAGGTATAGGCAAAGACGGGGATTACATTGGCCCCTCTTTTTTCCACGGCCTCAATTAAAACATCAATGTGCTCAGTGTTTTGCGCCACCCAGGAACTCTGGTAAAAGGGGATCCCCACCGTCAGCTTTCCAGGCCGGTAATGCTGCTGCAGGTAGTTTTGCAGTTCAATACCTTCAGGATAACGGGGGTGATAAATACCTTCCCAGGGCAGCGGCGCCGGCTCTTTAAGAGCAAAATCACCTCCCCCAAAACGGTTAGCCAGGTAAAGAAACAGGTGGTAATAATTCTCTGTTCCGCTGTAATTGATATATGCTCTTATGCGTTGGTAATCTTCCCTGCCGACAGAGGACAGCGCCCTTAACTCTGCATCGTCCTCTGACGGCAGGGCCTGGATATGCAGCAGCACCCCTGCTCCATGCAAGGCTTCCACCAGGCGGTCAAAATCCGGCAGGCTGTCCTTACCTCCATGCAAATGAAAAATTGCTATCCTGGCCTCACGGCTTTCTTTGATAATCGTATCAATGGCTGCCCGGCTAATAAAATCACCCTTGGAACGGGCGTAAATCTTTACCCAGTCCTTGTGAGTTTCAGCAATTCTACTGGCAGCTTTAACCACCGAACGAAGATCACTTTCCGCCGAGGTAAAGTATGCTATCTTAATAGTCATTTGACAATCTCTCCCTTTCTTTATTTTCTATTTTTTTTACCGCTCAATCCCATCTCTAGCTAAAATACCCTTATGAAAATAATGCTTAACCTCCTTCATTTCCGTAACCAAATCAGCGGCGTTAATAATTTCTGGGGGAGCATAACGGCCAGTAAAAACAATTTCTACTTTATCAGGTTTAGCGGCTACTAAGTCCAGCATATCCTTTGTAGAAATTAACTGGTAAAAATGGGCCGTATTTATTT
>JJNX02000198.1 GCA_000681355.2 Peptococcaceae bacterium SCADC1_2_3 | reverse complement strand
TGGGGCCGGTCATCCCGGAAGAAGACGCACCCGGTGCGCAGCATGGATACAGGCGCATTGCAGTAAACCCGTACATTGTCTTTTACAGGGTGTTGGAGGATCGCATTGTAATCGCCAGAGTACTGCACGGACGGCAAAACTGGTTGCAATCCCTATTCGGTATCCCCAACGAAGAATAACATCGCCTTTTTAATCCTGGCGGTATAACCCATGCTTGCACAACACTGCCTAAAGGAAGCATAGGGAGGGAAGCAAAAGGAACGTCCCTATGCTTCTTCTATGCTTCCGTATGCTTCCGTATGCTTAAAATTATTTCTCCCATCCATAAAAAGTGGTCTTTTTTCCAGTTAATAAGTCAGATACATATACTCCAATAAGTTGTCCTACCGAAGTTAAAGTAGCACATTTTAATTTTTTGTTTTCCCAAAGGTCATAAATCACATTGCCAATCTAAGTTGCCTTGAAATCTTCAAGATCAAACTTATATTCAGGTTTAGTAGGATCTGACAATACTTCTCCTAAACCCCTTGTGATAATTCTATCCCATCTTTAACAAGAAAGAGACAAAAATAATACCCAAAAATTCTTGACAGTATCCCTTATTGTTGATTTTGTTTACAAAAGCCATAAAAGATGTTATAATATATTTAAAGGTTAATGTAAAAATTAATGTGAGGGTGCTATTTACGGAAAAAGCCATAGGCATTGATCAAATAAGGCCTCGCTTGGGGGAATACCTGGAACAAGTTGAAAAAGGAAATGTGGTGATAATTTTGTCCCGTTCAAAACCAAAGGGCGTTCTTATCAGTTATTCTTCCTATGAGGAGTTGAAGCGACTTTCTGAAAGGGTAAAACAACTGGAGTTCAAGGCTATTTTAGACGAGATGAGGGAACTAGGCGAGAAAGCAGGTATTACGGAAGAGGACGTTTTGGCTGAAATAGAGGAAGTTCGCTCATGCGGGCCGTAATAGATACCAGTGTGTTAATTTCCGGCATGTTGAGCAATAAAAGTTACCCTGCCAGGGTATTGGACGGGTGGAACTTCCACAAGTTTGAGCCTGTAGTCAGCCCGGACCTTGCAAGAGAATATGCCGTAGTCCTGACCAGAAAAAGATTTGACAGACTCGGTTCATTTGAAAAGCGTGCGGAAGTACTGCAAAGACTCTTTGACCTCCCATGGGTGACAATGGCTTATCCCCAAGAAAAGATAGATGTTATTACAGCCGACCGAAAAGATAATATGATTCTTGAATGTGCTGTTGCTGGAAAAGCCCGGTATATAGTTACAGGCGATAACCACCTGTTAGATTTATCCATGTTTAGAGATATCGAGATGGTTAACGCTCAACGGTTTATAGAAATTCTCAGTTCAGCGGGATAAAATTCAAGATAGCTAAAAGGGGGATTAAATTTGAAATGAGGTGGCGTGGACCACAGGAAGCGATGGGGAAGCGATGGGGACGTTCTTTTTGCTTCCTTGTTTTCTTTAACTTAGCAAATAAACAGGCCCATTTTGACACCTACATGAAGTTAAAACCTGAAAACTATTCAACTGATACCGGAAAATTGCAAGCTCAGGTGCAAAGTGTGGGGCCAGTTTGTTGCTCATTGGATATAACCGCTACAAAAGCAATCGACCTTATATTTGTCCTTGGGGGTGTTGCTACGGGGGGGGCATTTTCTACCTTTATGTTCCTGAAAAACCATCTGGGCTTTCAAATGAAGAGGAACTTGTGGGAGAATTTGCCTTAAATCAAACCCGCC
>JJNX02000197.1 GCA_000681355.2 Peptococcaceae bacterium SCADC1_2_3 | reverse complement strand
AATTTAGATTAGACAAAAGCAGCAAAATCTCTTTATATTAATGTTATATTCGATATTCACCCTTGTTTTTCCTGCTTTTTATGGAGCTCTTTCGGTTATTTTAAAGGGTTTTTGCAGTGGGATCATAAATTGATTCACCACCATTTTTGATTCATGTACCTATTGTACCTGAACATATAGAAAACAGCAATTGTTTAATCAACCTTATCATAATTCTATTTGCTTCAAAGCACAGGTTACGTTAAAGTGAAGGAAATTGGAGTATATTGTAAGTATATAAAATGATTCTTTTTGTAGAAAGTCTTTGAACCGTGCCTGTGAGAAGGCAGGCATAAGCATGGATGTTGTCAGTGCATGTGCTACGGCATTCCTTTTTGCGGGTAGAAGTGCCGTACCTTTTATAGCATCTTGCCCAACGGGCGACCAGGCTGGGAGAAAGCATAGCCGAAAGAGAACTTACACGTAAGGCGTACTTCATCCGCAATTTAGCCACCGGCATTTGGGGCATGCTGGTGGTGGCGTCGGGGCTGTGGGCATGGCGGGTGTATATTAAGAAGGGTCGAAAGGAATGAAAGGGTTACACCTCCTAAATAGTAACCTGGATGAAGGGATGTCCGATGGTGTATGAAAAGTTATTTGATACGGCTATGGAAAAGGTGTGCAAGGTTCGTTTCCATTACAAAGATCGTGAAGGGGAGCAAACAAACCGGACAATACAGCCAATAGTAATGTTCCGGTACACAAACATTGACGGTAAATTATTCACTTACGTTATCGGCTTTTGCGAGCTGGATTCTGACTACCGGACTTTCCGCTTTGACCGGATGAGTCAGGTAACTCTTGTAAACGAAACTTTTTCGGTCAAGTTCGTAGATATTAAATCTCATCTCAAAAGGAAAGTAGTGGGTTCCCCCGGTTTTATCCTCCGCCGGGTTAAAGTAAAAAAATACGTTAAAGGTATGCCTGGACCCCCATTGACGCCAACTGTTGAAGGAGAAGATACTTACGGCAAGCCCGGCCCGGAAACCATTAAACCACCACCACCGCCTCCAGGAGATCATAAATACCCGAAAATGTGGGAATCACCAAAGCTTTTTAACTCCCCTCGCCTATGCAGATCGCCGCTTGAAGAAAAAATACTTACTGCGTTGGACAATAATGATAAAGTCTACGGTTACGAAATAGAACCTTTTAAAATTCCATATTGGGCGGGAAATAAAAGGCGTTTTTATACACCTGATCTGCTTGTCAGATACAAAAACGGCAGAAAAGTAATCGTTGAGGTAAAATCTGAGGGGGATATTAATGAACCGTTAAACCAGGCCAAGTTTAAAGCGATAGAACAGTATGCTAATGAGAAAGGGTATGGTTTTGAGGTTTGGACTGATCGGACTATGATTCCCGCAGCTTGGGGAAAAGCAGCCGCCAACACCGAAAAACCGAAGGGCCGGACAGGACAAGGGGAAACCACTCCAGCACAACAAAACAATTGGGGGTGTTTTGCGTTTATTGTGGCAGCCGTGCTTTTTTATCTGTTGATATGGTACATATCACGGTAAAGAGTATTTTTTCGACAGGCACTAGGCAGGATTTCGCCCCACTGTGATGAGTAAAAAATCCCGTTAGGAAAGGAGTGGAAAACGTTGAGCAAAGAGATTTTTCCTGTGGTTACTGAAGAGTTGCTGTCTGAAGTTGTGCAAAGAATTCTTGCGGTGAACAAAAAACCAAAGCTGATTGCCTTGTTTGGTTCCCGGGCGCGGGGAAATTCCAGGGC
>JJNX02000196.1 GCA_000681355.2 Peptococcaceae bacterium SCADC1_2_3 | reverse complement strand
GAGGATATTAAGGTAAGGCAGCAAGTTTCCAAGCCTTACCTGGAGCAGCTTTTGCTTATCCTTCAATCAGCAGGACTTGTAAGGAGTATCAGGGGAAAGAAAGGAGGGTTTGTTTTAAATCGCCCCCCGGCGGAGATCAAGCTAAGTGAGGTTGTAAAAGCCCTGGAGAGGACCATCACCCTGGTGGAGTGCGTCAGCAACCCCTTGGTATGCCACCGTACGGACCGCTGTGCCACTCAGGAACTGTGGCGCCGGCTTACTAAAGTAATTTACCAGGAACTAGATGCCCTTACTCTTAACGACCTTATTCAATGGCAAAGAGAAAAAGAAAAGGCTGAGGCTATGAGACTTTGTGTTGACCTTTCATAATTAAAGAATATTTTTAAGACATACCTATTTTAATGGAGGTGTTATTAAAATGTTATTTTCTCAAATATCTGAAAAACAGGTTACGGGAGCAATTGTATCCGAGTTTGCCCGGGAATTTATGGATTGCCTGGAAAGTGACGTAATTATTATTGGGGCAGGGCCGAGCGGACTTGTTGCCGCCAAAGAGCTTTGCGCAAAAGGGGTAAAAACACTCCTCATTGAGAGTAACAACTATCTGGGGGGAGGGTTCTGGATTGGCGGTTATTTAATGAACAAGGTAACGGTTAGGGCCCCGGCTCAAACGGTTCTTGATGAGATTGGCGCTCCCTATAAAGAAGTAGAAAAGGGGTTGTTTGTTACCGATGGACCTTATGCGTGCTCAAAGTTAATTGCTGCAGCGTGCGACGCCGGGGTAAAGGTATTGAATATGACCCAGTTTGATGATGTGGTGCTAAAGGAAGGTCGGGTTTATGGCACGGTCATCAACTGGACACCAGTGTCAGCACTGCCAAGAGCAATTACCTGCGTTGACCCGGTGGGGATTGAATCAAACCTAGTAATTGACGCCACGGGACATGAGGCCGTGGTAGTACGGGCGCTAGAAAAACGGGGGCTGGTAAGCATAAAAGGGCACGGGGCGATGTGGGTAGAGGAATCAGAAGACGCGGTTGTTGCCTGTACAAAGGAAGTGTACCCGGGCTTGATTGTCGCCGGGATGGCAGTGGCAACCACCTTTGGTTTGCCCCGGATGGGCCCAACTTTTGGGGGTATGCTGCTCTCCGGAAAGAGAGCCGCGGAGGTTGCTCTGACAATTTTAAATGATCAATTACCGTTAGTTTCCTTAAACCTGGAGAAAGATCTTTTGTCACCGGTAAAAGGATAAGATTAATAGCGAAAGTAATCAAGAGAAATAAAACATAAAAAGGGGCAGGAAAATAGAAAAGGAATAGGGATTTAGCGAAGGAGGAGGATTATGCGATTTGAAACCATAGCCATTCACGCCGGTGATAGGCCGGATAAGGCTTACGGCGCCATTGCCGTACCTATTTATCAGACTTCGAATTTTGCCTTTGAAGAGGTGGGAAAGACAAAGGGTTATGATTACTCCCGGACAGCAAACCCAACCAGAAAAGTGCTTGAGGATACTATTGCCCAGCTTGAGGGAGGAAAGGCCGGATTTGCCTTTGCCACCGGGATGGCTGCCGAGGCGACCGTGATGCACCTTTTAAAAACAGGCGACCACGTCATCTCGCAAGACGATATTTACGGCGGCACCTACAGATTGTTTCAAAATGTCATGCAAAACTTTGGCTTAGAGTTTACCTTCCTCAGCCTGGATAGCCGGGAGCGGATCGAGGAGGCAATAAAACCAAATACCAAAATGCTTTGGTTGGAAACGCCCTCCAATCCCCTGCTTAATATTGTTGATCTGGAG
>JJNX02000195.1 GCA_000681355.2 Peptococcaceae bacterium SCADC1_2_3 | reverse complement strand
CTTTATCGGTGTTCCTACTTTCATTACCAAAGCTTTGGGATGCATTACCACCGACAGCTTTACTTCCAACCCCTTTCCTTGCAATAAGACCCTTCTTATGTCACCGTCGGTAACAGTTCCAAGCAGCCTCCGTTTAGAATCTACCACCAGCAGCAACTGGTATGGCAAAGCCCATGGTATGATCGGAATAACCTACCGGCAGCCCAAATGCCTGCTTTAAGGTTACCATTGCCCGCAGATTAACCTCTTCCGGCGCCGTGGGATAATTGGTGGTGCAATGCAGTAAAATTAATTCTATGGCACCGGCCTTTCTTAGTATTTCTATGGCCATTTCAACTTCTCCCAAAGTAGACATGCCCGTAGAAAGTATAACCGGCCTGCGTTTCTGGCCTATCCTGCGCAAGAAAGGAAGGTTAGTTATCTCTCCGGAAGGAATCTTAAAATATGGCACATTTAATTCATCCAGAAAATCTACACTTTCGGCGATGATAAAAACTTTATCTGCCATGAAATAAATTCACCTCTTCTGGAAGAAGAAAATCCAGGTGTTTTTCATTTAATTCTTCTTATCCTTACTTTCCAGCCATTGTTCACGTGAAATGCCTGCTCTTTTTAGAATTCGTAAAAGAAGATCCACATCGATCTCTTTCCGATGTGGATTAGGTATGGCCAAAACTAAATTCACTTTGATCATATATGGGTGCTTTCCACTTTGATAAGGTCCATCAAAGCCCAATTCTTTTAGGTGTCTGACAAGTTCCGTCCAAGAAACAGGAGATATTTTAGCCACCAAGCTTAACCTTCTTTATTTCCTCAATTCTACATCCCCCCACTGGAGGTATCGGTAAACCTTTCTTCAGCCTTATTAAAATCCACCCGTCAATTACTTCTGTCAGATTCTGACGACATTCCTCCAACGTTTTGCCAGTAGCCCAAACACCTTCCAAAGACGGAACCTCACCGTAATATGGCTCTTCGTCTTTTATAATTTCATACCTGGCCTCACGAAGAGTAGCCTCAATGTATTCAACAATCATAAACGATTCTCCTTTTGCTAATGGTCTTACTGTACTATTCTAACGCTCAAGAAAAAAGAAATCAATTTTAAATACCCAAACAAACCCATATTTCACTTAGCCAGAAAATCTATCCTGCCATCTTCTGGACTATCTGGGAGGGGTTGAATTAGAGACGATTTTCATTTTGTAAGAACTCCTTAACTGTTGATAAATCTTCTTCTAACTCATGGACATCGTAGCTCAGAGGTATATTGTGATTTGCCAAAAAATCCACATTCAATCTCAACTGTCGTTCTTATCTTACATCATCATTATTACATCATTAGTTTCTCGGGTCAATTTAAAACTGAAAAGACTTTACCTGGCATGAAATAATTTCACCTCTTCTGAATTGGGAAAATCTAAGCGTTTTTCAAGTAAACTCCTTCCCAAAGGAACACTTTCTAATATAGATACAATTCTCCCACCAACATTTCCATCTTTATAGGGATTGTAGGGATTGGTAACTTTTTGTAAATTATTGCGAAATTCTTTATCATATAATACTTTTTTTAAACCTCTTATAATTTCATCTTTTTGGCGTTTAACATCAATAACACTATCCGCTCTAAGTCTGCCTTTTTGACGATCACCTATATTAACAGTAGGAACACAAAAACTGGGTGCCTCTATAACCCCGCTGGAGGAATTGCCTATCACTGCTGAAGCAATACGCATCAACCCCAAATAACCACGGGAACCAAGGCTTTGTTTCAGTATTACATTTTCCCTGTTGGAAGCATATTCTTTCCAGGTTTTAACACTACAACGATA
>JJNX02000194.1 GCA_000681355.2 Peptococcaceae bacterium SCADC1_2_3 | reverse complement strand
CTCGTATTATATATTTAGTTCTCTTTCACTGAAGAGCTTTTGAAAATACCCTTTTCGAGAGAAAATCGTTCTTTGAAAACTGGAAATTATGATCCTCATGATAATGATTGTTTTACTCGTAGTCGCCGTGGTTGTGGGGCTTGTGGGTAACTATGAAATGGTTATCCATCAAACCCCACAACCATTTCTTCAAAATAGTTTACCATCTAATCTGATTAAGAACTAAAATTACTCTTTCTTTTTGCTGCTGTCCCAGGCAAGATGATACTCCATTAACCAAAACAGGTAATTCATATTTGCGATATTACCTTGTACAAGCTGCTAATTCTGTTCGTCGTTACGAACCGGAATACCAGCAGTTTTACACCCGGAAATACCGGGAAAGTACCACCCATCATCATCGCCGTGCATTGGTTCTTACCGCACGTAAGTTGGTGCGACTGGTTGATGCTTGGCTTACGCAGCAACCAACCTTACAAGCCCCAGGGGCAAAGGAGTGGAATAGCTTAGTTGCTTTTAATTCAATTCCCATTCCTGTTACTTGTTTCCAGTAAGCAGATTCGACTTCTTCCCAGGAATATTTCTCACGCTCGATTTCCTCTGTATACCGCATTGGTTTTAATTTTGTTAAAACCCTTTATGACTATAAAGTTGCGTTAGTGACAATATAAATGTGGTTCAAGTCAGCTAGCTGGCGGCTTCTTTTTACAGTCATTTGGAAAATTGAACAGGTCATGTTTTTAAGTTTCAGAAATACAAATATTGATTATGAGAAGTTCAAGTCATCTTCAATGATGTCATGCGCCCATCAAGGCTTTTAAATAACCACTCCAAACTCTCTTGACATTTCCTTCGGTGGAAATATTCTATATGTTTTAGTTATTCTTCTTTCTTAATTTCAGCAATTTTTCCCGTTTTTTTCTATAACACAGCAGGAGTTTCTCCTTTTAATGGTGAAAATTACGTAAAGCTAATTAAAAATAATCAGGAGGTTTACAAAGGTCATAATGTCTATAAAAAACAAAAGAATCGTCATTACCGGTGGGGCAGGCTTTATCGGCTCTCACCTGGTTGAAGAACTTTATCAGGATAACGAAGTAATTATTCTCAATAACCTTTTCAGCGGCAAGATAGAAAATATTAAGCCATTCTTGGTTAACGAACAGGTACGTTTTATCCAAGATAGCATCACCAACCTCAACCTCTTACAGTCAATTTTCCAGGGTGTGGATTATGTTTTCCACCAGGCGGCTATAACTTCGGTCCCCCGTAGCGTGGCTGACCCGTCAGCCACTGACGAGGTAAATATTCACGGCGCCTTAAACGTTTTGATCTCGGCGCGCGATAACCATGTCAAAAAAGTTATCTACGCCTCTTCTTCCTCCGTCTACGGGGGTAACCCGAACCTCCCGCAAAAGGAAGAACTACCGCCCAACCCCCTTTCTCCCTACGCGGTAACCAAATTAACCGGGGAGCTATACTGTCGTGTATTTACAGAAATCTATGGTCTGCCCACGGTATGCCTGCGTTATTTTAATGTTTATGGTCCGCGCCAGGATCCAAATTCCCAGTATGCTGCAGTAATTCCCATCTTTATCAAAAAGCTTTTCGCCCATAAACCCCCTGTAGTATACGGCGATGGCAAGCAGGTAAGGGACTTTACCTTTGTCAAAGACGTGGCGCAGGCAAACATTTTATCAGCTACTAATGATATTACCGGCCCGGTAAACGTTGGCGCCGGGAAAACAACCCCTGTCAATAAACTGGCCGAAATTTTGATTGAACTCACCGGCAACCAGGCAAATGGTATCCGCACCAAAAATAAATTTTTTATAA
>JJNX02000193.1 GCA_000681355.2 Peptococcaceae bacterium SCADC1_2_3 | reverse complement strand
AACTAAGCAGAAAAACTCTCAGGTAAAGTGCATATCTATAACAATAAATTTAAGGAGGAAGATTTAGGATGAATAAAAATTTTAATGTTAAAAGGTTTAAGACCAAAGTTATTATTTTGTTTGTTTTGAGTATTTTAGCAACTTTGGTTTTTCCAATCTTAGCATTTAGTGATGAAGGTGAAGTAAGCGAAATTTATTTAAAAGAAAAAGTGCCAATTTCTGAAATTCTTGATGTAGCAAAAATATTCAATGTAGAACTTGTGGGTATTTATAGTGAGTTTACTACTAATGATTCTAAGTATATTGATTTTGTGAATACAGAAGGTTTAACAGATGCAAATTCTATAATTAAAAAGTTAATTGAAAAACGTCAAGTGTTAAAAGAAGTGTCTATAGAGGGTTATAAAATAGCAATTGGTAAAGGATCTTTTGAAAATAAAATGTTAGAAGAAGCTAAGAAAAATATAGAAGCACTTAATAAGGCTGATATCACAACAACAAAAATAACTCGTATCTTCGTAAATGGGGATAAAGCCTCGATAGACCGTTTAGCCCAAAAAATTAAAGCAATGCAGGTTGTTAATTTTAAATCACGTGAAAATTGTCCAACCTGTTCAAAAGAAAAAAATATTTCCCAAGAAAGCCTTGAACCTAAAGTCAGTTGTCCCGGGACCCCTCCATCCCCTAATACTTGGGCACCAAAGGCAGGCTATATTGATACCTATCAACTAGGTAATGGTAACAGGGCCGCGTATAACGCTGTATATTGGAATGTTAAGTCTGGGTTTGGTGGTATTTTTAACGCATACGAACATGATTTTTTTACCAATAACGATGACGATAAGTATTATTTCACAAAAGCAGAAACATATCTTAGTTTCCCTAAAACTGAATATTGGGCTTCAACGCTTCCAAATCCATATCTTGATTCAAGGTATGGTGACAACCGGGATGAACTTGCTTACACAATTGGTTCCTGTTCTATGAATCAGATAAGCCTTTATCATTGGTATAACACCTACATGGAGTTAAAGCCCGGAAACTATTCAACTGATACTGGGAAATTGCAAGCTCAATTGCAATGTGTAGGGCCAGTTTGTTACTCATTGGATATAACCGCCGCAAGTACAATTAACCTTATAAGCGCATGGAACATTTCTATACCAGGTTTCAAAAATTGGAGCAGGTAAAAAGGTATGGAACCAAAAACATTACGCCGGTTTCTCCTGTTTTTTTATCTTATACTTATACTTGTACCTGTACTTGTAGTTGCTGCTTTTGTCATACCAATGTTTACCTCTGCTCCTGAAAAACCACCTGGGCTCTCAAAGGAAGAAGAATTTGTGGCAGAGTTCGCCTTAAACCAAACTCGCCAATTTATAGGAGGTTCTTTAGAACCAACCATGGTCATGCGCATGAGGGTCATAGATATACACAAAAAACCAGGCAAAACAAATATATATCTCCCAGATTCCAATGCGCCTGATGGTATCAGGGAATATACTTTTCAAAAAGCTTATACCGTAAAGGTAAAGTTATATACTTTTTTTGGTCTTTCCTGGAGCACCATTAAGCTAAAATTAGGAGAGGGAGAGCATGGAGAAATTAGTCGAATTTGATTAGGGAGCTGACATGGGATATGTGGGACGGCAGACTGTGTGCCTGTCAAGGGTACGGTTCTGCTGACAGCGCACAACAGGATATAATGAACTCTTAGCAGAGGTGATTACTATTTAGCCCCCTAACGAGGTTGGACAGTTAGACCTCAATCTGATAAAAGTTAAATAAGGGGGCATGATTCAGTTGACTAAAAAACAATACTCACCAGAGATGAGAATGCAAATCGTGAAAGAAAC
>JJNX02000192.1 GCA_000681355.2 Peptococcaceae bacterium SCADC1_2_3 | reverse complement strand
CCTGACTTTTGCAGCAACCGCAGTAATAAAAGCCGCCAAGGACTCTTGTAGTAAGGGCTCGGCGGCTTTTTAGCGTTACAAAAAGTTGTTGCGGATTCAGGTTTTTTTCGTGGCTCCCAGAATTTTTTTTATGTCCCCTAATTTAAGGTACTTGCGGCTGAGATCCACGCCGAGCGTTTCGGTGATCGCTTTCGTGACCTCATCGGCGTGGTCGAAGACATACCAGTTTTCTTCGAGACGGCTTCCAGATGATTTGTTCAGGCTTTCCACGATCCTTGGGATCGAGTATTTGTTGCCAAGGCACAGCGCCAACAGGCGGGCAATGACAAGCGCGACGAAGCAGATAAGGAAATGCGCCTGTATGTGATCCTGGCGCGAAAGATAAACAGGGCGGGCTTCAAGGTCACTTTTCGTGACTTTGAACGCCTCCTCAATACGCCAGAGCCCGCGATAGATTTCGATGATCTCCTCGTCGCTCTTCTTCCACTCGCTGGTGACGATGGCGTAGTAGCCGTCGAACTTTTCTTCCTCGCGCAATTTCTTCTCATCGAATACGGGCTTCTGCTTTGTGGTCATGCTCTCGCCCGTATCCGGGTCGAAAACAAGATTTTTCACATATTTCGCCGCGCCGTAGGATGTGGCCTTGTTGTATCTTGAAGGGCTATTTACCAGGTCCAGAGCTTTCAAGAGGACGGGTTCACGGTCGGCCTTTGCTTTACGGTCGTAATCGGCGCTGTAAAACACGACCTGCTTTTCATCAATGCGGACTTTACTTCTGCCCCCTTTTACATTGCTGACGGCAATTTCACGCGGATACAACCTGGACTTGATTTTGTAATCGTCGCCGATCTGCCGGTACCCGGATTCGTCCAGGACGTAATCTTTGAGTTCCTTATTCGCGCCGCGCACGGTTTGCGAATAGACATACCCGTCGCCTCGGGCAAGGATGAACGCGATGTTGTCCGCCGTGTTGACCCCCTTGTCCGCAACGACGATGGTGCGGCCGATCTCATAATCTTTTTTCACTTTGTCCAAAATTGGCATCAGAGTCTCGCAATCATTGGTGTTGCCCGGGAAAAGATCATACGAGACAGGGATGCCTTTTGTGTCCATGAGCAGCCCCATCTGCACAATCGGGTCCGGGCGGTGTTCTTTGGACACGCCTTTTCTTTTCATCTCGTCCTGCCTGTCGGTCTCGAAGTAGTAATTTGTGACGTCGTAGTAGACCAGGTCGGTGCTTCTCCCAAATTTATTTTTCATCTGCCGGTGCAGATGCAGCTTCAGGCCATCCTTAAAAGTGACGACCTGCGTGAGGCAGCGGTAAACGTCGTCCAATGAGAACTCCGTGTTCTCAAAGTAGCGGTCTTTCTCCTCGTAGGTTTTTTTCTTGGACGCGGGGGCAAGGACCCGGGAGAAAACAAGGAGCTTCATGATGCTGTTTGTGTTGAATTCCGACTTAAACGATCTGGAGTTGTTGTAGAAGAAAGTGTTGAGACCGAGTTCGTGGTAAAGTTTGCTGAGTGCGGCGTAGCCTATATTTTTCCGGTTGGCTTGGCTTTCCGTTAGAGTCTCTTCCGGATCGAGACTGATCGCGACCGGCTGTTTTTCGAGAACTGCTTTTTTATTCATGGTCTCGACGACGCTTTTGAAATGGGCGATGGGATCTGGATACTCCTTTGCGAGCTCGTCGAGATATCCGAGAGATTTAACCGTTTTGTGCCTGACCTTTTTTGTCACAGGGTCTCTATAGCCCTGAACGATTGCCAGATAACGACGGCCGTTGCTTTTACCCACTTGCAGATTCATGGCAAAACCTCCTTACACAAGGAATTATACCATAATTATCAACAATAAGCAACCACATATATCAAAAAACTTGACAAAAAAATTCC
>JJNX02000191.1 GCA_000681355.2 Peptococcaceae bacterium SCADC1_2_3 | reverse complement strand
TCTAGCGTGACTTTACTAAGCCAACGCTATAAAATGGCAACAAAGCCAGTGTTTTAGCATACTTTCAGCACCCTTGATGTGTATAAACTAAAATAATATACCAGCAAAACTAATACTTGACAGGCTTTATATTATAGTGTATAAACTAATTATGGCAACTATACGCAAGCAAAAAGTCGGCAAGTACACTTACTGGCAGATCGTGGAGTCCCGCAGAGTTAACGGCAAACCAAGGCCCTTCTTGCTGGCCCATTTGGGAACTGCTGAACAGCTATTGTATAAACTAAAGGAGGGACCGTTAAAAAAGAAAATTCGTTCAGCATCCCACGGAGCAGTGCACCTTTTTTACAAGACCGCCACGGAACTGGATCTGGTGAATATTTTTACAAAATCCTTTGCTCAACAAAAGCGGGACGGTTTAAAAACAGGCCAATCTCTTTTACTTGCAGCTTTGCACCGGGCCATAAGTCCAGGCAGCAAAAGAGCTTTTGCCGGCTGGGCAAAGCAAACCACACTACCGGAACTGGCTAAATTTGATCCGAAAAAGCTCGACAGCCAGCATTTCTGGGACCAGATGGATACGGTAAGAGAAGAGGTACTGGATAAAGTAGAAAGAGAAATCACTTTGAAACTGCAAGAAAAAGGCCTTCTTTCCCCCAAGCTTTTATTTTACGATCTGACCAATTTCTTCACCTATATCGATTCGGCAAATAAACGACCGGAGCTGGCCAAAAGGGGCCGAAACAAGCAAAAGCGCCATGATCTGAAGCAGTTCGGGCTGATCCAGGTGGTTACCAGGGATTTTCTGCTCCCTGTATTCACCTCAGTCTATGCCGGGAATAAAACGGATAAAGAGCTTTTCATTCCCCAGCTTACACAGCTACGTACAAAGCTTGCAGAGCTGAGCATCTCCGTAGAGGAGATTACCCTTGTTTTCGATAAAGGCAGCAACACCAAGGCCAATTTTGCCGCACTGGATAAAAAGGAAATACCCTTTGTGGCCAGTCTAAGCCCTGCTTATCATGAAGATTTAATCAATATACCGGATAGCAGTTACACAGAAACAGAAAAGTATTTATGCTGCCGTACCCGCAAAGAGATCTGGGGTAAGGAAAGGACTGTTGTGCTCTACGTCAGTGAAAAGCTGCGCCAGGGCCAAATTAACGGCTTGGAACAGACACTGGCAAAAAAGTATGAGCAGTTAAGCGCATTAAAAACAGAGCTGTCCAACCCCCGGGCGCGAAAAAAGGAACAGTCCACTGTTGAAAAAAAGGTTCAGGAAATCCTCAAGGGTGAACGGGGACCGGAGTTGATCAAAGTGACGATCCTGGAAAAACAAAAGGGACGCTTTGATCTTATCTGGGAACTGGACAAGGATTTCTACCGGTGGCTCACGGAAATCTATTACGGCAAAAAGATTCTGGTCACCTGCCGAGACGAATGGACAAGTGAAGATATTATTGACGCTTACAACGGCCAAAGTAACGTGGAGCGCGTGTTTAAGCATTTAAAGAACCCTTACCATAATGCTGTACGGCCCCAGTTCCACTGGACTGATCAGAAGATCAAGGTTCATACTTTTATTTGTGTAACCGGGCTGCTCCTTTCCCAGCTTGTATGGAAAAAGGCTAAGAATCTTGGCTACACCTCCTCCATAGAAAAGATTATCGATGAGCTGTCAATGGTAAGACAGACGGAAATTGTTACGATAACGGGCTTAAAAGGTAAGGCTCCCAAAGAAATACAACTTGAAGAGATGGAGCCGGATTTAGAAAAAATGTACAACGATATGGTGAATATGGTTATTTAGTTTATACAATTCTTATGTCCCCAAAAGGCACAGTTACAGTAGCTTAAGAAGCTGTTTTTGCTGATAGGCTTAGTAAAGTCACGCT
>JJNX02000190.1 GCA_000681355.2 Peptococcaceae bacterium SCADC1_2_3 | reverse complement strand
AAAAATTCTTTCATCAAACTGGCCTTAGGGTCAATAGAAAATCTAATCATTGAAACCATTGAAAACCCAGAGATTAACTTGCCGGAAAGAAGGCTTGATTTTGTTTACGGTCTTACGGATGAAGAACATGAGTATATCCTCCATCTGGATTTTCAAATGCGTCATGAAATGGACCTGCCAGAAAGAATGCATATCTACAATGCCCTCCTAACGGCAAGCAATAAGAAGCCAGTTATTTCAAAAGTTATCTATCTAGAACGAAGAGAATATAAAAACTTACCCCAAGAATATGTAGTAAGTTACCAAGGCAGAAAAGAAAATGTCTTTACCTACCAGGCAATTAAACTCTGGGATTATATTGAAGAGATTATTGCCGGGGAATTAAAGGAATTAGCCCCCCTGTTGGTTCTTTTAACCAAGGAAAAAAACGAAGAGGTTTTGGCCAGGAGTAAAGAGCTGATTTTTGAAAGTGGGGATGAAAAATGGCGGGCTGAGGCATTATCTTTAGCCGTTACGGTAGCCGGAAGGTATTTTCCCAAAGACTTTTTACTGAAATTTTTTAAGGAGGAGATGAAAATGTTACGGGAAGCAAGCATTGTGCAGGACTGGATAAATGAAGGGATAGAGAAAGGGATAGAGAAAGGGATAGAGAAAGGGATAGAGAAAGGGAAAAAAAGTGGGAAGCTTGAGGCTTTGCAGGAAGACATCCTGGATATCTTAGAAGAGCGCTTTGGCATAATTAAAAAAGGGATTAGCAGAAAGCTTGAGCTTATTGATGATCCTGCGGTGTTAAAGTCCCTCCATAAAAAGAGCATTAAAGTTGCCAGTCTAGATGAGTTTGCTAAGATTTTAGAGGAAGTATTAGAAGAGGAGTAACAAAGAAGATAGATGTGGAAGGCCCTAAAGAGAAAGCACGGGAAGACATTTGCAAATTCATGGTGTAGTACTTTTAATAGGCTGCAGATATTGATATAAACAAGTTTTGCTTTTACTTTATCTACTCCTGGAGCAGGAATCGGGCTTATCTTAAGAGCATTAAAGGCTCCTTTGTAGGGGCGTTAAATTTAACGCCCCTACTTATGAAGTAAAAAGAACGTCCCCTTTGCTTCCCCAGCAAAAAAGTGATATTTCAAGACCTGACCCCCAATATTTTCGCAGCAAAAAAGTGATATTTCAAGACCTGACCCCCAATATTTTCGCAGCAAAAAAGTGATATTTCAAGACCTGACCCCCAATATTTTCGCTATAAAATGCTGGTTTAGTGAATACTTACCAATAACCGAAACGGCAGCCTTGCCTTTACCACCAATCCGGAAAAAATAAGATCGGCAGACTTCTTCTTCATCATCTGTGTTCCCACCCCGGTCACCAAAGCAAAATTTCCTGACCTGTCCTACGTAGAATACGCTGCCCGGATTGTAGGGGCCAATATGAAGAGAAATTCCACCGTAATATTAGAATCTACCGTTTACCCGGGCGTTACCGAGGAAGTAGTAAGGCCTATTTTAGAACAGGAATCGGGCTATACCTGCGGGCCGGACTTCCGCCTGGCCTACTCCCCAGAGCGGGTCAACCCCGGCGACGAGGAACACACCCTCCAGACCATTACTAAAATAGTAGCCGGCCTGGACGAAGAAACCACCCGCCTGGTAGCGGATCTTTACCGACTAGTCACCGGTTCCGTCTACTGCGCCCCGGACATCCGCACTGCTGAAGCCGCCAAGGTCATCGAAAACATCCAGCGGGATTTAAATATTGCCCTGGCTAATGAACTGGCCACCTGACTTTATCAGTTCACCTGGCGTAAACCCGCATGAAACCTGGAAATTAAAAAACAAAAGTGTGCATTTTGCCACTACATCGATTCATTTATTTTACAAAGTCAATTCCTCCGCAGGCGTAACAT
>JJNX02000189.1 GCA_000681355.2 Peptococcaceae bacterium SCADC1_2_3 | reverse complement strand
TTTTTTTCGATCTCGTGCGCATGCAGGAGGAATTGAAAGACATTCTGGGACGGGAAGTGGATTTGGTCGAGAAAACGGCCATTGAACAGAGCCGCAATTATCTACGGCGCAAGGCAATCTTGAGTTCCGCGGAGATGATCTATGCGGAGGGATGACGCTTATCTGCTTAAAATTCCCCCGGGTCTTACTTTAAGCGTTTTACCGCTAAGGGTAGCTTTAGTGATTACCGGATTGCCGTCTTCATCGGATAGAACAATATTTCCGAACTCCGGACCTTTAACCAGGCGGGAGGCAAAAACTACCTTAAGAGTGGGGTAACGTTGAACCTTTTCCGCTCCGTCGGGTGGGACAACGCTGACTACTTGCAGGTTACCGCCGTTTAAACCATTACCAGAATCCCCCATAGTTATAAAAAAGTCTGTCCACGCCTCAGGAACTCCCCAGGCCGGTACATCGGCGTAAATAGCGTAAGCTCCGGGAGGAATACGCTCCGGAACAGTCAAAGCGGCCCGAAACTTGCCAAAACCATCTGTTTTTAAACTTTTAGCCGGTTCTTTGGCGTCTTTTTTTCCGTTCCCGTTTATGTCAAACCATATTTTACCGGTAGTCCAGGTCTTAAAATCTTTTCCGTTAACCACGACGATTGTACCCGTCGGGCCGGTGGTTAAGCTTAAAGAAAGACTTGGGACAGGCAGAATAATGATTGAACCTGAAGCTTCAATGAGGCTCCCTTCCGGAAGGTCGGCCCGAATATAGTAAACTCCGGCCGTAATACTGGGAACGGTCAAAGAAACGGTAAATTTTCCGTAACCATTGGCGGTTACTTTTTTATAAAATTCTCCGCTGTCCCTCTCGTAGTACCGTTTGTATCAAACCAAACCCAGCCGGGTGTATTGGCCGGAAAACGGTTGCCGGTGACGGTAACGGTGGTGCCGGGAATTCCTTTGGTGGGGCTTAAGGAAAGGGTAGGTCCTTTAACCGTGAAGTTGGCTGGTGCTGCTCCGTCCCCGGGCAAGCCGGCCCGGACAGGATAAGCTCCTGGGGATAAACCAGCCGGTACAGTTAAGGTGGCAATTATTTTTCCGTAGCTTCCACTTGGTACAGTGATGGAAGGCTCTCCGTTATCCTTTATTCCGTTTCTGTTTGCATCAAACCAGACCAGGATTTCACCCCCCGGCATAAAGCCGCTGCCGCTGACCGTAAGCTCAGTGCCTGCCGGTCCCCCCAGAGGGCTTAAGCTTAAAACAGGAGCCGCCAAAGCCAATCCGGGAAAAAAGAATAAAACCAGAAGCAAGAAAACTAAAGGCCCCAACATTATCTGCCTGATATTTAGGTTAAAAGCTTTTTTCGCCGCTTTTTTTCCAGGGAAAATTTTTTGCATTTATTTTTCCTCCTCTTCCTTTTTTAACTTCAACTTTTAACTTCAACATAAATATAACATTCTATTGTTAAGCCAATGTTAAAAAATTGTTTAGAAACGGTTAAGATTATGTTAATTTTTTATTTTTTTTAACCAAATCTTAACCAAATCTTAACCAAATCTTAACCAAAAATCTACAATCTTTTGTTAAGATTATAAAAAACATAGAAGGGTAAAGGTAAAAAGAAAAGGGGGGATTAAAGGCAAGATCAAAAGATTTTAAAAAGAGCCAAGATTACATGTTTAACTTTTAACTCAAAGTCAAAAAAGGAAAAGGAGGTATTTACAGTGGGTAAAAGTAAAAGTGCGCTAAAAGTAAAATTTTTAAGTCTAATACCTGTCTC
>JJNX02000188.1 GCA_000681355.2 Peptococcaceae bacterium SCADC1_2_3 | reverse complement strand
GGTTATTGCACCCATTTGCTAGAAAAAGCTAGAAATACAAAGGATAATAATCATAATCCAGGTAAAAACCGCAATGGAAGCCAAAATAACGGTCAGTTAAATGGATGATAATCCCAGTCAATTTTCTCAAGGGGAAAATGCAAGAAAAAAAACACCCCTTTTTGCAGTGGGGTCATGTATATATTCTGTCTGGCATAATTCTTTAAGAAAAAAGGCCAGGTCAGTTTGCTTGGCAAAACCAGCCAACTGTGAATTATTTTTCAATCGTACATCAATAAGGCGCTTTATTTCGCGGCGCCTTAAAGCCCCGAAAAATTCTTCTGCTGTTTTTTTGGTAAAACCGATTGTATAGACTTCCATTCAACTACCTCCTGGACTGGAAAAAGAGTTAATTGTCCTTTATTAATTGTTTCCTCTTCTTCTCTACTTAAGTCTTCTTCCGTTTGCACTCTGCCGTCAACACGGATGTGATAAACTTTAACGCCGTGCTCAACCAGGAACCGGCTGATAAGTTGCCTGCGGTGGCAAAAAACCGGATTTTCCTCGCTGCACATTACCACCATCCGGAATTGCTCAATCCCCTTTTCCAGGCGGGTGATGCCTTCCTGGAACGGGCGTGATTCTGCTACCCGGGAATAAAGCACGAAACCATCCTCGTCGTAAAATTCCGCTCCTGCCGGTTGCCCGCCCAACTCCCTGCCCATATAGAGGTATTTAATACCATCATTTGTAATTTCTTTTTTTATTTGTCCGGCATTAAAATGTGGAACGTATCTGGAATAAGGGTTGGAGCGAACATCAACAACTACTTGAATTTTGAATTTCCTTAAAAGATTAAGGAATGTTTCCAATGAATGATTTGAATGGCCAATAGTGTATATTTTTCTTTCCGTGTCAGGTACAATTTGTCCCATTAAAATGCCTCCTCCTTTGCTTTATCCCGTACAAAACCGTTTTATACTTAAGAGGCAAATTTTTTGTATGTACCGCCGCCTCACGTGTATTGTTCTACCGCCTTAAATCCGGCCTAATTCATAAATTGACCAGTTCCCTAAGTGTGATTTCACTTCAACGATTATTTCATTCCATTTTGGTACCTGACGAGCAAATTTGGAGTATAAATTCACCTGTCTTCTCAGGTTCCTAGTTTTACTAAAAGAACGTTGCTATAAATAATATACCAGACGCCCCCATTAATCAACTTAAAGATTGGGGGCTCTATGCAGATTATATCATTTAACGGTGGAAAGAATAAACATGACCATTTGTTAAAAAAATTACGTTAAATTCTCTGATCGATCTGGGTTTAAAACAATTATTCCAGTTGATTGTCTAAGGACTTTCGTGACAAAGCTGGCTCAATCTGTAAAAGTCAACTAACCCATACTGAAGTAAAAGACATGCGGTGAGGAACCGAATGAGCCTACGCTGCTTCTTCAGGAATATCAATTCGGCAGTGTTGAATCGTTCCCGATGAAGCCGGGCGAGCTGTCTGCCTACAAGGACAGCATTGTCCCAACCGGCTGCGGCGGACATCTCCCAGGAAGGGTGTCGGTCTCTTCTTGGTTCGTGCCCGGCGAAAGATAGTAGGGGCAATTACCCACTACAGAAGGTTTCCCGCTTGAAGATGAAAAACCGAGCCTGGCGTGTTCACCTGCATCTTAAGGGTAAACTTAATATCTTTATTTCCGAAATAGGGAAAACCACGGTATAATAAAATCGACCGCCAGGCCGGAAATAATCGCGTACCTGTACCTGGTAATTCCTACCGAACCAAAGTACAAGATATGCAAGTAAAAAGTAAATTTAGGTGACAATTATAGCAATCAACGGAGGAGGATTTCCTGTTTTACTTTTTCCGCCTTTTGGAGAGCTTCTTCAGCAATGTCCTGTTCCGGCCAAAATTCAAGATCATA
>JJNX02000187.1 GCA_000681355.2 Peptococcaceae bacterium SCADC1_2_3 | reverse complement strand
TGCATTTCTTCTGGTAGACTTATTTTCAATGGTGTACCCTCCTTTAGTTATTTTGGTGAATTTGTCTATTTAAAGGGTACGCCATTTTTGCTTAAAATCCTTTTTACACAATCAATTTTACGCTACCCTTTGGTTTTTGCGGATTTCGAAGGATCTGCATAGTTCAACGCTTGCCAGTACACAAATCAAACCTTCCTGGATCTGATCTTTCTTTGCGATTTCCAGGGCTGTTTTTTCTTTCTTGATCTTCGGTGAGTTCAAATAAATGTATGGCCGGTTTGCACTTTCCGCAATCTGCTTGGCGTTATTTTTAATCTCTTCCGTTACCTTTTGCGCATAGGCACCGAAATCTTTTAGAAGTACTTTCTCCTGGTTGAGAAAATAGTGCCTGTTTTGTATTATAAAAAAATGCATCAAATGACCTTTGAAAATCATCCGGTCGAAAGTGCTAAGGGACCCCTTGATTTTATCGCTAAACTTGCTTATAATTTTCATCATAATCGTTCCCCTTTCACGCAGCATCATTGTCGTTTCTATTATATAACGACATGCTTTTGATGCTAAGCCTTTTAGAGGCAAGTTTTCGTGACTGGGGACGATTATTCTTTATTCCTGATTTGATTGCAGCTATGCTGCGCTATGAAACATAACAGTAATTTCGTCTGTCTGGTCGATTTGTATTAAATCTACGCCTTAAGGGCTTTTTAATTTCTTTTTCAAAAAGCATAGGAAAGAAAATAATAGTGTCAATGTTCTATAAAAATGTCACCTAAAAGAGGGTAATTTTATTCTGAGAAAATGTCACCCCTCAAGATTTAAAAAGTCAAAAAGTGCAAAGGAAAAGGGGCAGACTGTAAATCTGTTGGCGCAGCCAAACGCAGGTTCGAATCCTGCCCTCTCCACCATACCAAGGCAGATCAAATCTACAGCCCGGTTTTTACCGGGCTTTTTTCTTTTTTCAGGAGGTTCAAATTAATGAATAGGGATAAAGGAAAATCTGTTTTTTGAAAACATTAAGTATCCAGAGATTAATACTTCCTAATTTTAGGAATAGGTTTTCCTACTAACTTACGTCGGACCAGATCCCAACAGTTAGTTAAAGCACGAGCTAGTTGGATACTATTTAAACTAAGCGCATGGACATTAATTCCATATTTGTTAGTTAAAGTAGCGCTACCAATCAAGCCAGGAGTGTCTTGTAAAAGATAATGCAGGTGGTCGCTTAAATTTTTACTTACTTGATTAGAAAAAATCAGCAACTGTCCATAATATGGATAACCTTCAAACAAACCTAAAGCGTATGGATTATTTTCTCTCGGTCTTAAATCAAAAAAATCGTAATAAATAATTTCTTTCTGGTAAAAAACCCTTGTTCTTCGCCGGTAAAAATCATATTGAAATATCTCCCCTTTTGCAGCTCGTCCCGGGAACAACATTTCATAAAAAAACAATGTGCTTTCCTTACCAAGCTTTACTTCTATCTCGCTACAATAACGCGCACCGCTAAAAGGAATAATTGGGTCAGGAAAATATTCCAGAAAAGATCCCTCCCCAAGTTCAAAATAATCGGTTGTGGCGGCATGACCGTTTTCCATCCGGTAAATCTTGGTAGCAGCCTGGGAAGTAATAAAAGCCTGCGCGCCCGGCTCTAAAGTTACTTTTAAATATAAACGGTCTCCTTGTACCATTCCTCCTGTAGGGTTCATCAAGTATAAAAATATTTGCCCCGTGGTGTCTAAGTAACACTACAACGATGTTTAACTAAATTACCGCTTGTATCATGATGAAAAATCTGCTATCATATATAAAAATTTATTGGGAGGTGGCAGGTTATGATTCCGGCATACAGGGTACAAGCCGATCTTTACGAGATCCCAAAGTTCAATATTCAAAAGAGGAATATAGAGGAGTTTGTTGAGG
>JJNX02000186.1 GCA_000681355.2 Peptococcaceae bacterium SCADC1_2_3 | reverse complement strand
AACTCAAGGGCGGGACTGCTTACTGTGTAGATGAAAACGGTGACCTTCTCTGGGAATTTACTCCGGAAAAAGAAGCTGGAACATCAGGGGGCTACATCCTACACGGAATGGCTATTTCCGATGGCTGGGTTTATTTTGGCAATGACGGCGGAGGACTATACGCTTTAAGAACAGGTGAACTTCCCAGTCAACCTGACCTTGTAATAACTAAAATAACTGTCCCAGAACCCGTTTACGTTAATATTCCCACTACTGTTACGGCTATTGTTTACAACCGGGGTGGAATTGAGTCTCCAAACTTTACTGTATCCTTTCAAGCTGGTGGAGAACCGGCGGTAACCAAAACAGTTTACGGCCTGACAGCAGGAGAAGGTAAACTGGTAGTTTTTAACTGGAAGCCAGCCAGCGAAGAGGAAATAACTTTAACATTAATTGCCGATTCAGGTAATTCCATAGCAGAAGCAAATGAATATAACAATGAACGGCTAAAAAAGGTAAAAATAATCCCTAAAGGCACCGTAAAAATTAACGTGCGGATAGAAGGAAAAGATAAAACTATTTTTAACGACCAGGTGACTGTTGGTACATCAACTATCGTAACTAAAGAAGGTCATACCTACAATATAAATGATCCCACGGCTTTGGGAGCTCTGGATGAGGCAGCCAAGTCGGGAGAATTTGAGTATGTAGCCACCGATGCGTGGGGTTTTCCCTTTGTAGAGAAAATTGCCGGGGAAGCAAATGACCCTGTAACCTGGGACGGCTGGATGTACCGGGTTGATTGGGTAAGCCCAACGGTGGGCGCGGCGGATTATATTTTGAGTAGTGCTAATAAGGAAGTTCTCTGGTACTACGGTTCCTGGACCGCCAAACCTTTAAAGGTATCTTTGGATAAAACAAATATTAGTCCAGGAGAAACATTTACCGCTACAGTGGAAGCCTATAACGATACAGATTCCACCTGGAGCACCGTATACGGTGAAAGTGTTTATGTGGCGGTGTACAGCACAAACGGGGAATTCATAAATAGGTTTCCTGTCAGTGACCCTTTGGGAGAAGTAAGCTTTACCTTAAACAACACCGGCCAGTATTTAGTTTATGCTGACGGAGGAGATTTTACCAAGTACATCAGGTCTAATCAAGAAAAGGTAGCGGTAACTACGGCAGGGGGTGGAGGTGGCCCCAGTACTATTACCGTCCATCTTAAAGTAACGGGCAAAAACGGCGAGAATATCTGCGATAGCGACATCCCAATTGAGACCGGCAAAACCGTTTTGGATGTTTTATTTAAAGCCAAAGATTTAGGGTTGTTGACCAGTGTAAAAGTGGATTATGACAATCCCTATTTTACCGGTGCTTATGTCGAATGCATTAACGGTCAATGCGGGGAAGGCGACGAAGGCTGGGTATTTGAAGTTGTTAACGGCAGTTCGCTCCTCAGGTGTGCCAATGAAGTTTATGTTAATAACGGGGATAATATTTTATGGAAGTGGTACTCTGGTATGGAAGGTTCGGGTGGGGGTTCGCCGGGAGGAGCAGGTGTACCTACCGACATTACTGAAGCTGAAGTAAAAAAGGCTAAACAGGATGGTTTAAAGGCCGTAACCAAAACCATTAAAGAAGAGATAAATATTGAAGGAAAGGCTTTACTTAAAGCCGCGGCGTTAAATATAGAGATTATACTTAAGCTAGAAGATGGAAAATTAATTTTAAACCTCCCCCCTGGCACTTGTGAAATAAAAGAACAGGAGCTATTGCATATAAAGATTACTCCTTTAGCGGAAGATAAAACTAAGGAATACTTAGCCAAAGTTCCTGCCGGCCTAAAGCCGGTCGGCAAAGTTTACGAAATTAAAGCTACCTTAAAGGAAGGAAACCAGGAAAAGCCACTCACCTGGAAAAAAGATTTTAACTTAACCTTTTC
>JJNX02000185.1 GCA_000681355.2 Peptococcaceae bacterium SCADC1_2_3 | reverse complement strand
ACCCACCCACATGATGTAGATTAATAATAACCTACATCACGTAGATTAAGAAAGGGGATTTTTATGAAAAAACTGCAACGGATATCTGATGCGGAGAAACAGATTATGGAGTTTATTTGGGCAGCCGGACGCCCCGTGACAACTTCGGAAATCATTAAGCATTTACCAACGGAAAAGTCATGGAAGCAAAACACGGTGGTTACTTTTTTGGCCCGCTTAATGAAAAAAGGCGTAATTAAGGCAACCAGGATAGGAAAAGCAAATCATTATGAGTCTTGTGTAACAGAACAGGAATACCGGAATTTTGAAACCAAGCAATTCATAAAGGATGTTCATAAAGGCTCCGTATATGGCTTTATAACTGCATTGTGTGACAATGGCGACTTAACAAAGGAAGACATTGAAAGCCTTATGAAACGCCTGAAAAAGTAGGTGGTGCTGATGTTGATTAATATTTACGACCAGTTGTTTATCATGTCGGTGGTAGCCGCAGGACTATACTTGATTCTAAAACTGTTGAGCGCGGTAACGCTTAGATATTTTACCGCGGCTTGGCATTATTACACTAATATCGCGATGTATATGTTTTTTCTGCTGCCGTATTACAAGCTTGTATCACTGTTTAATTTGAACTTTAAACAAACGACTGAAAATGTATTTGGGTTAACCTCTACTATGGGATTCAATCAACTCGTCACCGTAAATCCTGCTGCGAATGATATTGCAGTGCTACATGAAGAAGCCTATTCGGCAATATCCCTTTATTTTGATCTCTTGCCCTATATTTTCATGACCGGAACGCTTATATTCATAGCCGTAATTCTTATTCAGAACTATAATCTGCATCGCCGCATTTTTAGAACGTGCCGGCCAATCGCAGATGAGCAAACCTTGGCGATGTTTTTTAAGTGCAAACAGGAAATGGGTATAACAAAAGAAATTCCTGTTTACCATTCTTCCTGCATAATAACACCCTTTCTGTACGGTATCTTCAATCCGCGTATCGTTTTGCCGGACATTGAATTGACCACGGAAGAATCACAATGTGTTTTTCTTCATGAGCTGACGCACTGGAAGCGCCATGATGCATGGTTAAAATTTCTGATGCTTTTTATCAATGCGATCCATTGGTTCAACCCTTTTGCCTATATGGCCAGACGAGACATTGATCGCTTTTGTGAACTATCGTGTGACGAAAGCGTTATAAAATCAATGAATAATCAAGAAAGGAGGCGATATTGTGAGTTAATCCTAAATGTGCTCTGGAATGTTGCCGACCATAACGCCCAATTATTTTCCGCATTTAGCGATAAGCGGAAACATCTTGAAAGGAGAGTTAATATGATACTGAAAAATGAAGGTTCAAAGCGCAAAAAATGGGTTCGCATGTTTGCAATCGTAATGACACTGGCAATTGCATTGATGGGCACGAGTGCAGCAGCGTATGTCATAAGTGAAAAGCTTCCTCGAGCTACAGTGCAAAAATCGGGTACAGAACTTCAACTGAAGGGGTTTGTCGACAACATTAATATCCCGCCGGTTCAAGAAACTGCGAACACTCCGGTTCAAGCAGTTAAGGTTGCTCCAGTTCAGAAGGCGGCATCACCACTCAAGGAATCAGCTCTTTCTTCGGTAACGTCGCAAAGCACCACTGTGCCCACAATGTTTTGGAACCTGAGTACGAATAACTACAATGGCAGCTTTAGCGGTGTGTCGAATGCAGGTATTTACACAAACTATTACTTTGCCCCCAATTCAAACAACACAATATATCTGGACGAAAGAGTCACCGGCCAAAACTCCTCGAGTCAAAAATACACTGTTACACTGTATGACAAGACTAGCGGATCTGCGGTCTACCAGAACACACTTACTGTGGGTAACACGACCTGGACACTAACTTACTCAGGTTTGAACTCCAACCACTT
>JJNX02000184.1 GCA_000681355.2 Peptococcaceae bacterium SCADC1_2_3 | reverse complement strand
CTAATAAAAACACCCATGAGGTAATAAAAGATAACCTGCACCGTTCCCCTCTTTTTAGTGGCGTTATTCAAGGGGTAGGGCCGCGTTATTGTCCTTCGATAGAAAGTAAAGTGGTGCGTTTTGCGGATAAACCAGCCCACCAGATTTTTATTGAACCGGAAGGAATAAACACTAATGAAATGTACGTGCAGGGAATGAGTACCAGCTTACCTGAAGATGTTCAGTTGGCCATGCTTCGTACCGTTCCTGGTTTAGAAAAAGTAGAGATGGTAAGGCCTGGTTACGCTATTGAATATGATTACTTAATTCCTATCCAACTAAAGAGCTCTTTGGAGCACAAAGAAATTAAAGGACTTTTTAGCGCCGGTCAAATTAACGGTACTTCAGGCTATGAAGAAGCTGCGGCCCAAGGTATTATCGCCGGAATAAACGCGGCTCTTTGGCTTAAAAACAAAGAACCTTTAATTCTTTCCCGGACCGAGGCGTACATTGGCGTTTTAATTGATGACCTGGTAACTAAAGGTACAAATGAACCATATCGCATAATGACCTCCCGGGCAGAATACCGTTTGCTTTTAAGACAGGATAACGCGGACTTAAGGTTAACCGAAAAAGGCTACCGGGTAGGGCTGGTCTCACCGGAAAGATACGCTGCTTTTGTCCAAAAAAAGGAGCTTATAGCGCAGGAAATAGCGCGCTTACATAAAAACTTTGTCCCGGTCAACACGAAAGTAAACGCCATTTTAAGGGACGCAGGCAGCACTGAATTACAACAAAATGTTTCTATGGCGGCGCTTTTGAAAAGGCCTGAAATTAAATATCATCACTTAAAACAAATTTTTAGCTCTTCCTTGGGCCTGCCCCCTGAAGTGGAAGAAGAAGCAGCTATTGAGATTAAATATCAAGGGTATATTGAAAAGCAAAAAGCGCAGGTGGCCCGGCAAGAAAAGTTAGAGCACCGCTTAATTCCAAGCGAGTTTAATTATCAGGAGGTAAAAGGTCTTTCCGCTGAAGCAAAAGAAAAATTAGCGGAAATAAAGCCGCACTCCATAGGACAGGCCGGGCGTATTTCTGGTGTAAGTCCGGCGGATATAGCGATACTTTTAGTTTCTTTAGAGCAGTTTAACCGGAAATCTTTAGATAAAGAAGCAATAACCAAAATGGTTGGCGCTTAAATGAAGGAAGAACTGGCGTACTGGCTGGCGGAAGGGGCCTTAAAGATGGGCTTGTCATTAAGCAAGGAACAAGTAGAAAAGTTTAGCCTTTACGCTCAGTTACTACTTTTAGAACAGGCAAAATTAAATTTAACCGCTATTTTAACCGCTAAGGAAATAGCCTGTAAGCATTTTCTTGACTCTTTAACCTGTCTTACCGTCCTCCCTTACTCTTTAAAAAATCAAACCGTTATTGATCTAGGAACGGGAGCAGGTTTTCCTGGTTTGCCCTTAAAAATTGCGCAGCCAGAAATCAAGCTTACTTTACTTGAAGCCCATCGAAAAAAAGTTTCTTTTTTACAGGGATTAATAAAGCAATTAAATTTAGGGGAAGTACAAGTAATTAACCGCCGGGCAGAGGAAATAGGCCAGGATAATTGCTACCGGGATAAATTTGATTATGTAGTGGTAAGAGCAGTAGCTAGACTTTCTGTTATTCTAGAATATAGCTTGCCTTTATTAAAAAAAGGCGCCTTCTTTATTGCCTGGAAGGGGCCGGCAGTTAATTTGGAGCTAGAAGAGGCCAGCCGGGCCATGCAATTTTTAGGCGGCGAATTAAGGCAAGTGGCGGCTATTCGTTTACCTTTTTTAAATGCTGAGCGACGTTTAGTTATCGTTCAAAAAATTGGTATTACTCCTCTCCGGTACCCTAGAAGACCGGGTATTCCAAAAAAAAGACCGCTATAAAGATACATAAATTTTCATTTAACGGGAAAAATATGCT
>JJNX02000183.1 GCA_000681355.2 Peptococcaceae bacterium SCADC1_2_3 | reverse complement strand
TATATACATATAACCTTATGGTATGATATCATTTTTCATCCGCAAGAATTAAACGTAAGAGAACTTAATTAAGGAAAAGGTTAAGGAGGAAAAATCTCTAAATGATTAATTCTCTAGCTGTAGCCGCTAAATTTTTTGGTGTTATTATGGTTGAATTAATCCTATTATTTGTTGGGATTAGCTTTTTAGTAGGCTTAATTCAGGAATATGTACCGGAGTCTACTATAAAAAAAATTCTTACCAGTAAACGAGGGCAGGGTAATATTTTAGGAGCCGGACTAGGTGCTTTAACTCCTTTTTGCTCTTGTTCCACCATTCCCATTACCGTTGGTCTATTAAATGCCGGTGCTCCTTTTGGAGCGGCCATGTCTTTTTTACTGGCTTCTCCTTTACTAAATCCGGTAATCATAGGAATGTTTCTGGCCTTTTTGGGCTGGCGGGTAACTTTAATTTATGCTTTAATTGCCTTTACGCTGGCTGTTTTAATGGGTATTTTATGGGAGAGATTTGGGTTGGCTAATTTTGTCCGGCGGGTTATCGTTAAGAGTACACCCGCATTGAATACAGGGGATAGTGATTTAAAATCCCGACTCAAGCGGGCTTTTTGGGGGTCTTTGTCTTTGTTACGCGGTGTTTTTCCTTATCTTTTGCTTGGCGTAGCGATCGGAGCTTTTATTTATGGTTTTGTACCGGCTGACTGGATTACCAGGTTGGCCGGTCCCCAAAATCCCCTGGCTATTCCGGTAGCCGCTGTAATTGGTATCCCTTTGTATATTAGGGTAGAAACCATGATTCCTTTGGGGATGGTTTTACTCCAAAAAGGAATGAGTTTAGGGGCGGTAATGGCTTTAATTATTGGCGGGGCCGGGGCTAGTATTCCTGAACTAAGTATGCTGGCCAGTATTTTTAAGCCCCGGCTTTTGGCCGCTTTCGTGGTCACTATTCTTATGGTGGCAGTTTTTGCCGGCTATGCTTATAATATTTTTTTAGGATAAGTAGGAATAATTAAGACTAAGTATAGAGAGTTAAAGTTATAAAGAAAGGGGGATAGATACATGGCTAAAGAAAATCAAGAAGTGGAAAAGAAGAAAAAGAAGGGTTTTTTCTCTCGTTTCATAAAAAACCAGGGCGACTGCTGTGGTGACTTCCGCATTGAAGAAATTGCGGAGGAAGAAGTAAAACAGGAACAGAAAGATAAAGCCGAAAAAGCAGCAGAAAAATAAGTAATACCCGAAATCTGCGTAAATATTTCAGACGCAGATTTCGGGTATTATATAATAGAAAGGAGGGATACATTATGTTGAGAAAGCGTTGGATGTTACGTCAGGTTGCTCATTGCTGTGGTGGACAGTGACTAACTTATTACTTATCAGGAATATGGAAATCAAGTTATACAAATATTGGTTTCCGAGATTAAAGTTCTACTTATGTGTGTGCTAAAGAAGACCCCCACTTCTATAAGTGGGGGGTTCCTCTTTTCAGTTAAAGTTCTACTTATGTATGTGCTAAAGAAGTTTGTAGTTTAATCTAAAAATAGTTTTTATTTGATTCTCAAGGGATAGTATCTCCCGTTTAATCTCCTTTGATTTTCCGCCTCGGGATCACTGGTCGCTAACGGATTGAACTGACACCGGGACCGGAGGCGGCAATGGCTTATTTCTGCAGGAATCGATCTCTCACTAATATCTTTATAATCCTGCGGTTCACGCAACTCAAGGTCCGCAATAAGGTGGTTGCCGATATCCAGGCAGGCTTCTACGGCCAGGTGCAGGGTGCGTTCGATGTATCGCCGGAGGATCTTGTTTTCCTTGAGTTCGTTTAGCATTTCCCATCCCTCCTGCTGTAGTAATCGGCTCCACGAGTGAGACCGTATTTAGAGGAGGAAGAGTAGGCAGGGGGCTCTTCCTGTATCTTGTCCTGTCCCGATTTCAAGATGGCCT
>JJNX02000182.1 GCA_000681355.2 Peptococcaceae bacterium SCADC1_2_3 | reverse complement strand
ATGTTTTTCTTGTTCAAAAACATAAGGTTATGCTAGAATAGGTACAAATCGGTCATTGGTCGTCGGTCGTCAGACGTCAGGAGAAAAACAAACCAAATTGAAAAGTGAGAATTGAGAAAGGCAAGTAGGGACGGTCTTGCTTGCCCTACAAGACAGGAGGAAGTTTAAATGGTAAAAAGGGCCTTGGTAAGTGTCTCTAATAAAGCCGGTCTGGTAGATTTTTGCCGGGAACTGGTTAAACTAAAGGTTGAAATCGTATCTACCGGAGGGACAGCTAAATCACTTCAAGAAGCAAATATTCCCGTAACGTTGGTTAGTGAGGTAACCGGATTCCCGGAAATTTTAGACGGGAGGGTAAAAACATTACACCCTAAAATACACGCCGGTATTTTGGCCCGCCGCCTTCCGGAACATTTAACCCAGCTAGCTGCACACGATATTGAAACGTTTGATTTGGTAGCGGTAAATCTTTATCCTTTTCGGGAAACCATCGCTCAAGCCGGCGTTTCATTAGCTGAAGCCATAGAGAATATTGATATAGGTGGGCCTGCTCTGGTAAGGGCCGCCGCAAAAAACTACCCTCACGTGTTGGTTATCGTTAACCCGGCTAATTACAAGACAGTTTTAGAGGCCCTTAAGGCAGGTGAAATAACGGACGATTTGAGGCTGTCGTTAGCCCGGGAAGCTTTTGCGCACGTGGCGGCTTACGATAGTTCAATTGCCGAATACTTGCAAAAGCAAATTCTAGCTCCGGCATTGTTTCCGCCCACTATATGTCTTACGGGGGAATTAGTTCAAGATCTGCGTTACGGCGAAAATCCCCACCAGAAAGCAGCCTTTTACCGGGAGCCGGCAGTTGCCGGGCCTTGTGTGGCTAACGCCGTTCAAATTGCCGGCAAGGAATTGTCTTACAATAATATTGCCGATTTAGATGCCGCCTTAAAACTGGTGCAGGAATTTGCCGACCCGGCGGTAGTGATTGTGAAACATAATAATCCTTGTGGGGTGGCCGTTTCTCGAACCTCGAACATCGAGAAAGTTTACCGGAAAGCTTTTGAAGGTGATCCGGTCTCTGCTTTTGGAGGAATTGTGGCCTGCAATTATCCCGTTGACGAGCCTTGTGCTTTAGCCATGGCGGAAGTTTTTTTAGAGGCTGTTGTTGCTCCGGAGTTTACGCCGCAAGCCAAGGAAGTCTTAACAAAAAAGAGAAATTTACGTCTTTTGCAAATAGACCCCTTTTCGAAATTCGAGGGTCGAGGTGCGAGGTTTGAACTTCGAAAAGTAGGAGGAGGGCTGCTGGTTCAGGAGGCAGATGAGGAGACGATAAATTTAAATGAGCTTAAGGTGGTAACTCAAAAGCAGCCTATACCGGAACAACTGGCCGAGCTTGTTTTTGCTTTTACGATTGTAAAGCACGTTAAGTCTAACGCCATTGTAGTAACTAAAGAACACCAGTTAATTGGGGTGGGAGCCGGCCAGATGAACCGGGTGGGTTCAGCCCGGATAGCCTTGGCTCAGGCCGGGGAGAAAGCCCGGGGAGCTGTACTGGCTTCTGATGCCTTCTTTCCTTTTCGGGACACGGTGGATGAGGCTGCCCAGGCAGGTATTGCGGCCATTATTCAACCTGGCGGTTCAATCCGGGATAAAGAATCTATTGAGACTTGTGACCAGTACGGCATAGCGATGGTATTTACCGGAATAAGACATTTTAAACACTAAGTAGGGGCGTTAATTTTAGCGTCTCTTCAAAGGAGAGGGTAAAAAACAGTGAAAATTTTAGTGGTCGGCAGCGGGGGGCGGGAACACGCCCTGGCCTGGAAATTAAAAAAAAGCCCGCGCGTCCAAGAAATTTTTTGCGCCCCCGGAAACGCCGGCCTGGCCAAGATAGCTACGTGCGTAAGTATTCCGGCGGAGGATATAACGGGGTTGCTGAATTTTGCCCGCACCACGCGTATTGACTTAACCGTAGTTGGCCCTGAAGCCCCTTTA
>JJNX02000181.1 GCA_000681355.2 Peptococcaceae bacterium SCADC1_2_3 | reverse complement strand
AGGATATTGAGCAGGGCATTGCCTGGGTAAGCAACAAAGGGGTAAGAGTTGACCCGGTTACCGGTGATATTGTGGAGGGATAGCTACATGAAGAGAATATTTCTTGATCACGCGGCCACCACCCCGGTCCATCCCGAGGTAGTAAAGGCAATGCTACCTTACTTTACCGGTGCTTTTGGCAATCCTTCAAGTATTTACTCTTACGGACAAGAAGCCAAGGTGGCGGTGGAAAAGGCCAGAGCTAAAGTGGCCGGATTTATTGGGGCGAAGAGTGAAGAGGTTATTTTTACCGGCGGAGGGACGGAGGCGGATAACTTTGCCCTAAAAGGGATTGCCCTGGCTAATGAACATAAAGGGAACCACCTTATTACCACTTCTATTGAGCACCACGCCGTAATAGAAACGTGCAAATTCCTGGAGAGGCGAGGTGGCTTTAAGGTAACTTACCTTCCGGTGGACGGCTACGGCCTGGTTGACCCGCAAGAGGTTAAGAAGGCCATTACTAATAAAACTATTCTTGTTTCCGTTATGCACGCTAATAACGAAATAGGCACCATCCAGCCAATAGATGAAATAAGTAAGTACGTTAAAGAAGCGGGGATTTTATTCCATACTGATGCGGTGCAAACAGTGGGGCATATTCCCGTGAATGTGGATGAGCTGGGGGTAGATTTACTTTCTATTTCAGTGCATAAGCTGTACGGGCCAAAAGGGGTTGGGGCCCTTTACATTAGAAGGGGGACGAGAATATCTCCCTTTGTGCACGGCGGGGAGCAGGAAAGGGGGCGCCGGGCCGGCACGGAAAATGTCCCTGGGATTGTGGGCTTGAGCAAAGCTATAGAACTTGCCCGGCAGGAAATGAGCGAGGAAGCGAAGCGGCTGGCTTGCCTTCGCGACCGCTTAATTCAATGTCTCCTGGAGAACCTTGACTACGTGCATTTAAATGGCCACCCTTTCAGACGGCTTCCTAATAACGTTAACGTAAGTGTAGATTTTGTGGAAGGGGAGTCAATGCTCTTAAATCTGGATCTGGAGAACATTTGTGCTTCTACCGGTTCAGCCTGTAGTTCTTCGAGCCTTGAACCATCCCATGTGCTCCGGGCGCTGGGTCTCCCTCCCGAACAGGCTCATGGTTCGCTCAGGTTTACGCTGGGGCGAGAAAACACTGCGGATGAAATAGACCAGGTTGTTGAAGTATTATCCCGTATTGTAACCAGACTAAGAGTCATGTCCCCCCTTTTTAAAAATTCGCGGGCAGCAGAACAGGAGAGAAACAAATGCGTGATGGACCGGCACGGTACAGCGAAAAAGTAATGGAACATTTTAAGAACCCCCGGAATGTTGGGGAAATAGAAAATCCCGATGGGGTCGGACAGGTGGGAAACCCGGTATGTGGCGATATTATGGAGCTATACATCCGGGTAAACGAAAGCATTATTACGGAGGCCAAATTCAAAACCTTTGGCTGTGGAGCGGCTATCGCCACTAGTTCCATGGTTACCGAGCTGGTGAAAGGAAAAAGCGTTGAAGATGCGCTGAAAATATCCAACCGGGCAGTGGCGGAAGCTTTAGGGGGGCTGCCTTCAGTTAAGATGCACTGCTCTGTTTTAGCCGAGGAAGCCCTTAAATCAGCTCTTGAGGATTACTTAAGCAAGTCTAAACGATGAGATTCATCTAAGGGCATCCTTAAAATTTTATCTTGACATCCACTTTTATTTTTTATAATATAACATAATTATATTACTAAACATAATTATTTTAATATGAAATGAGGAAAAGAAAATGCAGCTCTCAACCCGGGCAAGGTATGGATTGCGGGCACTTTTGGATATTGCCCTTCATGATAACGAAAAGCCGGTTTTACTTGAGGATATTAAGGTAAGGCAGCAAGTTTCCAAGCCTTACCTGGAGCAGCTTTTGCTTATCCTTCAATCAGCAGGACTTGTAAGGAGTATCAGGGGAAAGAAAGGAGGGTTTGTTTTAAACCGCCCCC
>JJNX02000180.1 GCA_000681355.2 Peptococcaceae bacterium SCADC1_2_3 | reverse complement strand
CTATTGCTTTCTGTAAGTATAGCAGGCCATTTTCATTTTCCTGGGCGTAAACAAGCCGGGAAATTACATCTTCCCCGTAAGATAATTGTTGGTTATAAGTCCCTTTTGCCCCCAAGGAAACACCTTCAGTTAATTCAAGCAATTCTGCTACTACGGTAGTAGTGCCCAGATCTACCGCCAGCCCGTAGTATTTTTCCTTAAGACGGCCAGAAATTATTTCCTCACAGCTTAAGGCAGGATACCCTATATCTTCGGTTAAAAAAACAGTTATATCTCTATCCTGGTCATTGAGCCGTAAAACTTTAGCTAAAGACTGGATGGCCTTTAAGCTTACCCGGGTAGGGACAAGACCTGTTTTTTGCTTTAAAGCCGCAAGCAGGTGGCTTAATTTATCTTTTGCGGCCGTTAAAGAAAATGGGGGCAGGCTCAAATAAACCGGATAATAATGGGGCGAAGGAGAGGCTAAAAGAGGACAGGCTTTAAAATTTTCGGCTGAATCGCAAGTCAATATTTGTAGGTTGGTTAACCTGGCTGCTTCGGGTATTTCTATGGTTAAATCACTTAAAGGAAAGGTTTGACAGGCAAGAACATAGGGAGTGGTTGCTTTATTTAGCCCTAATTTTTCATTATCTTTTTCTTTATCTTTATCGTGTTGTTTAATTAAGGCATCCTGATGCTCACCTGGCTCTATTCTTACCGTTCCTTTTTTAACCTTTACCTGACAGGTGCGGCAAACGCCGGCGCCTGCACAGGAAGCTTTTAAAGGAATTTTTGCGGCCCCTGCGGCCTGAAGAAGATTCTCCTTTTCCGAGATAAAAACCTGTTTTTTGTCGGGCAAAAAAAGTATTTTAAATAAAGGCATATTTTCTTCAAGTGACCCATTTTCGTTTAAGATAAGAAGGGATTCCGGACGATTCTCTAGGTCCTACCAACACTTCCCACCCGGATAACCTCGTAAGCCGCTTACTCAGCATGGCTACGCCGCCGGGAATAATTACTTTACGGTGGGTTACCAGTTCAGCAATACCAGAATTTTGTAATACTTCACTTATTCTTTCAGCGGTTAATTTACCGGCCGCCCAACTGGTTAATACCGAAGCCCCGTCTGTATCTACCGGAATAATATAACCCGGGACGCGTGAGGCTTCGAAATCGTTGGCTACACAATAGTAAGTCAGGGAAAAGTTAGTGGTAATAACCACCGGGGCATCTTTGCCCGGACTGCCTACCGGATAAATTTTAGACTCCACCACCATCGGTTTTTGGGGGTCAGTATAAATATTTAAGCGCAAGGTTATTAAAGAAAGTAAATCTGCCGGGTTGTCACCGGTCAAAACAACTATGCCGGCGTACTTAATTAAAAAAATCCCGGCTTTAACAACTGACTGAATAGGGTCACTATCCAGGGCAAAGGTAATGGCGGGGTACCCAAAACGCTTAAAAAGCCTTAGGGCCAGGCGACGCAGTTGAGTCTGGTCAAATAGTACTTGGCCTGTTTCTCTGGCGCCGGAGTCTAAAACCAGTTGTTCATGGCCAAGGGCGGTAATCTTTTCTACCAGGGCGGCTAAATCATCCAACCCTGTTCCTTTAACGGCCAAAGGCAAATTATATTTTTGAGCCAAACCGGTCATTTCCTGATAATTAACTGACGAGGCGCTGTAAATAAGAGGTTTTCTTTGGGCCGCTACGCCTAAGGCTGCCGCCATAGCCTTAGGATTTTCACTCATTAAAATAAAGGGTAAATTGCTTTTTTCAAGGGCTACGGCTACCATTTTCTTAAAATTAGCCGGCTCGCCAGAGCAATTTTCCAGCGCCAAGAGGTCAAGACCGTAATTTTCTCCTAAACGTTCAAAAGCAATAGAACTAAGATAGGATATTTTAGGGGCTATTTCAGTAACCGGTAAGGTATCCTTAATTAAAACAGCCAGACCCGGGGCGTGTTCAAAACGCTTCTCGTGACGAAAAAGCACCGTTTCGTTACCTATGGCCAGTTCTTGAT
>JJNX02000179.1 GCA_000681355.2 Peptococcaceae bacterium SCADC1_2_3 | reverse complement strand
TCACGTGGAATATAACAACCATTTATTCTGGGCGGCATTACACTCCTCCACCGGGTATTCTGAAACACTATATTAATTATTAAATACCATACATAATCAAAATAAACAAGAGCGAAATTGGTAGCAATGTCCTGCTCATTAACGGTGACTCCATTACCATGGACGTGGCCCCGGAAATAAAAGACGGCCGCACCATGCGTGAGCTTCCGCTGGATTGCCCAGGCCTTAGGCGCCAGCGTGACTTGGGACGAAGCCACCCAAACGGTAACCATGAAACTATAAGCTATAAATAAAAGGCCAAAAGCGTTAATAAAAATTCCGGGTTCCTCCAAAAGGAGCCCGGAATTTTTCTTCTTTAAGGAAGTATACTTGCCTGGAATGATTTTTCACGTTATACTGGAAGAAAAACGGGGAGGTGGACGAAATGGTAAGTACTTGCTGAACAAAAACAAAAGAAGACATCATAGAAATTATCAATTTACAGCCTTTAAAAGACGGAAAGGCAAAGGCTTATCAGGTTAAGCAAGTGCGAAATCTGATTTTAAAATATAAACTCCACAGGAGGATAAGCGATGTATAAATACGAGATAATTATTTACTGGAGCGAAGAAGATAAAAAGTATATAGCTGAAATACCCGAGTTACCGGGCTGCATGGCAGATGGTGACACTTATGAAGAAGTCATAAAAAATGTTCAAATTATCATCTTTGAATGGATAGAAACCGGAAAAGAACTGGGTCGGGCAATTCCGGAGCCGAAAGGAAAGCTCATGTACGCTTGAGAATCTTATATACCACAACACCCGGAAAAAGAGAATCAAGGGGACGGTTCCATTATCTTCCCTTCTGCCCTTCACTATGCTTCGGGGACGCTCGAACCATCCCCATTGCGTCTCATGGCGAATTGACGCCAGGATCTATTGTTTTGTTTTACCTGGTATAATACAATGAAATAAGTAAAACAAAGTAAGGAGAATTTAATCTTATGGAATCTCGTATTTCCTCCAAGGGACAGATCACCCTGCCAATCGCAGTAAGAAAAAGGTTGTGTTTAAAGACCGGTGATGTTCTGCAGATAAAAATAATGAAAGAAGGAAAATTAATTCTGGAAAATAAAATGGGTAAAGAGAAAAACAGTACTCAAAAAGCACTTGAAATTTTACACGAAACGGCCGGAGCATGGGAAGACATGCAAGAATCTGGGGAAGAGTTCATCCACAAATTAAGAGAAGAGGATCGTAAACGCCTAGAGATAATGGGTATTGAATAAACTGCTGCTGGACACCAGCGTGTTGATCGATCACCTGCGAAAACACCGGCCATCCACCGAGTTTTTAAAAACTGTACATAAAAATGAAATCACGGCCGTTATCTCTACAATAACCGAAATGGAACTATATGCCGGCAAGAGCATGCAAGATCCGGCAAAGGAAGCTGCTGCCTTAAAACTCCTAGAGTTATTTGATACTGTGGCGGTTACTTCAAGCATTGCACTGCAGGCAGGAGCGCTTCTGCGGCAATACCGTCAGCATGGTCTGACACCCATTGATGCCATTATCGCTGGTACAGCAATAGAGGAAGAAGCTACTCTGGTTACACGAAACATCAGGCACTTCCGTATGATTGAAGGAATTTTGATTTTTGATTTACCTACTGACTACTAAGATCATCGCAGCCATGGCGTCCCCATGACGAATTGACGCCAGTTACTGTAAAATATTCTTGGACGAAGAAGACAAGGGGACGGTTCTTGCTTGCCCGGCAGTATATTCCAAAATCCTGCTCACCATAATAAAGATATCCCCGCGTCAAGCAAAACACGTCTTTTTCAATTGAAGAATGTTTCTGATGGTTTTAATGCATCATTTAGCGGGTTTCCATGAACTGTTTAACTTGCCATGCGTACAAGTGTTGAGCGATCCATCACCCAGGCGGCGAGCCTCCCGGGTGATGGCCAACATGTCTCCGGCGTCGAAGCGCACTGTCAAAACCAGGCGTTTGGGCTTATATTCTATTGCTTCA
>JJNX02000178.1 GCA_000681355.2 Peptococcaceae bacterium SCADC1_2_3 | reverse complement strand
ACATGATTAAACTTAAAATGGATATAACCACCATCCAGCAGGTAACCGGGTTATCCCAAAAAGAAATCAAACAACTAATGCAATAAACCGCGCACACAATTTAATAGGAAGTATAGGGACGTTCTTTAACATTTCTTATTTTCAAGCGCTAAGCCTAAAGTTGTCACAGTACCTTTCTTGCTCCCGCTGCATAAGGCTGAAGGAAGCTTTGACAGGTTGACTAACTCAATGCCAGCTTCAGTCGGTCGTCAGGAGAATAACAAACTAAGAGATTTTTAAAGGGTCTAGGATTATCAGCCAGATCTTTAACTTTATTGATTATTCGCTGAAATTCTTCTGCCTGCAATTTTTTTAAATTTTTTTCGGCGCCTCTTTCGAGGTAAATCTCATACACCCGGTTTATACTCCTTTAAAAACTCCTCCAGTTTCCTAAACTTTAAAGGTTTTTCGCGCATCTTTCCCAGCATTTTTAAGTCTTCCAGGTCATCCAGACGCTCTAGCATTTCCCGGTACTCATCAATATCCAGGATTACCGCTGCCGGTTTTCCCTCTCTGAAGACAATCTCCGGCGGTTTTCTTTTCAATTTCCGTGAACCCATTTTCTCTCCTCCTAGCCCTTCACAATCTCCAGGCAATGTCTAAGAACCAGTCGATAGCATGAACCGGGGCTTCGAATGTTAATCACCACCCGGGAAGCATAGGGACGTTCTTTTTGATTCCCTTTTTTGCATAATTGTACCTTCCAATCTATAGGGGTGAAGATGCCACTTCCCATCATAACAATCTCTACCATATATCCTCTCGTTCTCCAAAATCAAAGCATAGTTTTATGTTCAAAGAATGTTTCTCACCTTGTCTATCATTTCTTCCATTGTTTCAATTCCGTCCTTCGCTATTTCCCAGTTCTGATAGTCCTTCTCCACTTCCCACGTATATCCCAACTTCTCTATCACTTTCTTCTCCCGAAATTTTTCAAAGCTCATACCATATTTCTTAGTGAAATTTCTATCCAACAACTCGTATTCAATTAATTTCCTTCTCATTTCGTTATACAGCAATTTCGCCATTGCTCTTTCTATATTTTCTTCTGAGATAACCTTTCGGGTTAGATTAACCATTTCCTCGGATATTGAAATCATAATTATCACTTCTTACAAATACCTTATAATATTTTGTCTATATAAAGAGTACACCATTCTTAAGTAAGGGCCTTGCTTAACCTCAATCATTTTGGTATCTTTTATAATATTAAACCCGTGGCCGCCTTTAAAATGTTCATCTGCAGCTAGCGCTTTATTTAACGCGTAGTCCTGCATAACTACAAAAGAAATGCAATCGGTCAGACCCCATTCTTTATCTTGCCTTTTTTTGTAAAAATTAAATGCCCTTTTATATAATTCTTCTGAAATAGGCACAATTTCTATGCTTGGGTCCTCTTCAATTGACTCTATTAACTTAATCGCTGCCTTACGATAACACCTTTTCGCTAATGCATTACCAATTTATAACATAACCACACGGCTGGTCACCATCTGCGCACTCGTTTTTTGCATCTGTTGCATTTATTGCGCTCGTTGCGAGGTATATTTCTTCTTCAAGCTTTTCTATTAGCAAAACTGCGTAATCCTTTTTACGCAACAGATCAATTAAGATGTCTGTATCTACGATTAATCCACCTTCCACGTTCTCCACAACTCCTTAAGGCTATCTTTAATTTCTTTCTCCTCCTCATCACCCATCACCCAAGCACCTGCAAAATCGCTTGGTTTTTTTCTATACACATGTGATAGTAAATCTTCTAGTGCATCGTCTACCGAGACACGCTTTTTTAATCGTTTACTGAGAAGATTCGTGAAAGCATTTAATTCCGTATAAACCTTAGGACTAACCTTTATCGTTTTAGACTCTTCCATTTTCATCTACCCTCTCATATTTAATTAACAATTCTTCTGCTTGTTTTTATATTGCTTTTATATTATACAGCGCCTCATCTATTTCTCCCAAATAGCTCTCTGCCGCTAAG
>JJNX02000177.1 GCA_000681355.2 Peptococcaceae bacterium SCADC1_2_3 | reverse complement strand
AAATTATTCTCCAAAATATATTAAATAAATTATCAAATTTTAGGAATAAGAATTATATTTTGTTCACTAAAACCGGTACTGCGGGTTATTATATCAGTCAAGTTAACCGTTTCTTCCCAGGAAAGACTAGCTTTTTGCACCACCACCGTCATTCCCTTTTCTCCCAAACACACAATGGCGTCAGGAAAGCCTTTGGCCCGGATGAGGTTTTCCAGTTCGGCTTCTTTGCCCATTTGCCGGGTAATGTTTAAAAGCTGTTCCTGGGCCCTTTGGCGGCTTTCGGCTGTTACCGCCGAATTGCTTACAATTTCCCTTAAAAGCTCCACCTGCTGGCCGCGCGTTCTTTCCCTATCCAGACGGTAATCCACAAAAAAGGCCGCCTGGTTGTTTGTTTGTTCTTCTTTTTTTAAGGCAGCCTTTTTGAACCGGTTAATATCGTCATCCTTTGCCAGGCTGGCTACCGGCATCCCCAGCGTCCCTTTATTTTTTTCCGGAGCCGGTTTCACGCAGCAGTTCCAGATAAGGAAGCAAAAAAGCAACAAGGCAAATAAAATTAAACCCAGTACCTTTTTTTTAATAATTATCGTGTACACTATTCTCCGCACTCCTTTCTTTAGGCAAAATAATTATTTTTTGGGGGGCGGCCCCTAAGGCCACCCGGGTAGCCTGAAATAAACTGGCTTTAACGTAAGGCTCACTGGCTCCTTCGGCTATCACCAGCACTCCTTCCACCCGGGCGGCCTGTTCTTTTTCCACCACCGGCTTTTCTTCCTGGCCGTTATGGGTTAGAACCACCTGTCCCTGGTCGGTATTTTCGGTGGTTAGCCGGTTGCCTCCGCCCTGGTCCTTTTCTTCGGTTGTCTTGCGGCCGCTGGTAGTGTTGACGGCGTATTCCTGTTGGGTAGAACTGGTCAGACGCACGGTTACTTTTACTTTACCGGCCCCGGCCACTTGACTTAACATTTGCTCCAGTTGGCGGGCCATGGTTTCTTCTTCCCGGGCCATTACCGAGCCGTAAGAAGACATAACCTTTTCCTTTGGGTCTTTGGAGGATGTATTTTTAGAGGTGCTTTTACCATTGCCGCTTAAAATTAAAATGATACCTAAAATTACCAGACAGGCCAGCCACCATAATTGTTTTTTTTGGAGCTTGGGGGGGTAAACTTCTTTTCCCCTTTTGAAAAAACTTTCCAGATAATCCCTAAAGTTTAACATGCTTAAATTACCCCACTACCTTTATTTTTACCTGGTCCAAAGAAAGATTATAGAAATTAGCTATGGCTGCCGCCAGTTGGGATGCCTTTTCTTTGGCCTGAAATTCTGACGGCGCACTTGTTTCTAAACGGCTTACTTCTTTGGCTGAGTCAGACAACTCATCTGTTTTTTGCTTTTTTTGAGCTACGGCCAGTTGAATTTCTTTTACTTCCCCAAAACTTCTTTGTTTTTCATCGTCCGCGGCCAGGATTACCTTGGCCTCCTTAACGGTAAATTCATTATTTAGTTCTGCCAGGGCCTTTACTTGCCTGACCAGACCCTGTTCATACCTGGTTTTGATTTGCTCGTTTCCGACTGCGGCTATTTTTTGGCCCTGAGCCGTTATCTCCGCTAAAGAGGGGGCAGATGCAGAGCCGCCTGCAATGGTTAAAGCGGGTATTTCTTCCGGCCAGCTTCCTTTTGCTGCCTCCCCTACAGCTTGCAGGATAGCCACCATAACCAGCAAGCCCAGGACCATTTTTACGTAACGCTGCATTTCCCCAAAGGGAAGCAGCATGGGTAAAAAAACCGCCAGCATAGCGATAAAAATCAGGTTTTTCACTAAAGTCCGAATTACTTCCATTTTTAAAACCCCTTTGTGCCTCTGTGCCTTTGTGCCTTTGTGCCTTTGTGCCTCTTATTTTTATCGCATCATAATCACCAGGTTGCCCACGCCAATAACAATGGTTAAGGCAAAAAAGAAAAGCAGGCCGGTGGTGGCTACCACGGCAAAAACAATGAGCAAACTATTTCCTAAATCGTTAAGACAATCAACCATTCTTCCCTCCCCTACCGGCTGGAGCAGGGCCCCGGCCAGTTTGTAAATGAA
>JJNX02000176.1 GCA_000681355.2 Peptococcaceae bacterium SCADC1_2_3 | reverse complement strand
CCTGATACGCGTCGGGGAAGAAAAGCTGCATGAATTCGGCAAAAAAAGTTTCCAACAATTCTTTGAACAATCGGTCGTGGTCGATCTGATTTTTATTCATCGGATGGATACTCCTATTTGGTTTTCTGACTCTAGTTTACACTGGAAACAGAAGGTTGGCAATCCTGATTTTTTAAAATGACACTTAATCGACAGTCTCCCTAACCTGTAGGCTATAGGCTGTTAGTCACGCCTATTTCCTCCTATAGTCTAATTGCCTACAGGCTATCCACCTGAATAGTTACTAACTATAGTAGTACTCAGGTTGTTTAGGCTATAGGCTGATTTATGTCTGTGCATTTTCAATTATTCCAATGATATTATACCGTGGGCACAGGGTAAAACAAAATCTATTTTTTATTATAGTTACGAGTTAAAATGGCTGGATTTTGGAAGCCTTATAACAGCAAGCTTAAGCTTGCTGTTGAATTATGTCGCTTCAATTGGATGAACTGGTTAAAATGATTTGATTACCTTGCTTAAATATAAAACGTTATCTCGTAAACTCACGCTAGGTTCTTTTCTGCTTAAGAATACAGCAAAATGCATAAAGAAACTCCCCAACTTTTTCAATCTCTTTTTTTATGACTTGTTGGTCAAATTCAACGAACGCCACATAATCAGCTTCTTGACGGTCATAGAACAAATGGTCATAAAGTTTGCCAAACTCTACGGATACAATTCCTTTTTTTACAAAATCCCTATGTAACGAGGCCCGTACAGCAGCATGCTTACCATATTTCAACCCGCGGGCCGCAAGAACTGCGCTAACCGCATAAAAAGCAGCGTAATATAACCGGTTAATACAAAAGCCAAAATGCCCTTGTGAGTATTCCAATCGAGCTGATTCCAAACTTTCCTCTGCTTTTTCCATCCAGTAACCAGCAATTTTTTGGCAATGTTCCTGGTTGCTCATAGCGATATTCCATCTCGAACAACTTCTTGATATAGCGGTAATACGGACCAAAGTCCGGTTTTCCACGTATCTCTATCAACAACCAAAATACTAATATTCGTCCCATTAGACAAATTAATTTCGAATACTAAATCGGACATCGCATGTTTTTCAACGTGGCTAACAGGCCGACGCGTGATTACTAAAAGATCCAGGTCAGACTCCTCAGTTGCTTTCCCCCGGGCGACTGAACCGAACACCATTAATTCTTGAACTGGAAATTTACTCTTAAGAAGCTTTTTAGCTTCCTTTAGTGCTATTTGCTCATTTGGTGTCAGGAGAAGTTTATTAATACTCAATACTATTCACTCCATTCTTTTAAGTGATTAACGGTGCAGGGGTCATGTCTTGAAATATCACTTTATAATTACATTACGAAACATGGGGACGGCAGACTGTGTGAAAACTAATTCTGTAAATTATCTCCCCCCACTTTACACTTATTTTAAGGCAATTTTGAGATGAGAATATGAAAAATATAGCATGTTATGAGATTTATTTCCCACTTTGCAAAGGTTAATACTAAAATAATTGACTTTTCACACAGTCTGACGGTTCCTCTGTCTTGCATACAACATTATTTGCATAAAAATCTAATGGCTACTGCATAGATTCACCCACTAAACTACTGGCCGCAAAATGCATAACGGCTTCAATTTTTTCCTCCCGAAGTAATTCGGGCAGTGATCGTTTTTATCAAAGTCCACGTTTACACCGGGCTTAATAGTACCCGTTTCTGCTGCTTTTGTATCTGGCGAAGAAAAATATAAATAAAGGAGATCCCTTACCGGGTCATATTCGATCTTCATTGCATTTCTCACCCCTTGGAAATTCTTTACCATATCTTTTATAAAAACAAATTCTTTATATAGCCCGTTCTCTGAAAACGTTTTGGCAATTGCTATCTTAAAAATATCGAACCGCCCACAGCACGGATGAGGTTGGAGCCGATGGCTCCGGCGCCGCCGGTGATGAGGACGGTTTTATCTTGGTAATAAGATATTAGGATTTAGGATTTAGGATTTAGGATTTAGGATTTAGGATTTAGGATTTAGGATTTAGGATTTAGCTAGTCCCTACATCCTAGCCCCATAGATGCCTCCTAAAAAGAAATTTTTAATTACTCGCCTGCATTTC
>JJNX02000175.1 GCA_000681355.2 Peptococcaceae bacterium SCADC1_2_3 | reverse complement strand
CCCTCAAGGGGAGGGGGATGGGGGGAGGGTCAATAAAAGGGTTTTTCGACAATCCCTTCAAGGCACTAATTTAAGCAAAGCCTGCAGTACCGCTATAACAATAGGTATGGCTAAAACCAGCACCAGGACCTTGGCGGCCAGCTCAATTTTTGCCGCCAGGGTGCCTTCACCCGCGTCACGGCAAATTTGGGCCCCAAAATCAGCTATATAGGCAATGGCCACTACTTTTAAAATAATACCCAGGTAAGCAATATTTAAATTGGCCTGACGGGATAAGTCCTTGAAAAGGTCAATTACCGCCCCAATTTTTCCTAATACCACCATGAATAACATTAACCCTGCCGCTAGGCTTAAAAACAGGGCTATTTCAGGTTTATGCTGCCGGATGGTTACCGCCAACAAAGCAGCCATAATTCCTAAACCCACAATTTGAATGATTTCCATGTTCATCCTCACCAAAGCTTAAATACGGTTCTGACCTGGTCAAAGAAATTTCCTAAAAGCTGAATGACCCAGATTAAAACGATAGCCAAACCGCCTAAAGTAGCCAGAAAAGCATAGTCTTCCTTTCCTGAATTTTTAAGCACGTAGTGGGCCGCCGATACAAGAATGCCTACCCCTACAATTCTAAAGATTAAATCAATATCAAAGCCCATTGTTTTCCTCCTTAATACAAAAGCAATATTAACGCCAAACTACCAAGTAAGCCCAGGTAATTCCATAATTTAACGTATTTGGCTGCCTGCTGCTCAGCCGTGATTATTTCCCCCTTTAATTGTTCCTTGGCCAGGCGCAGGTGTTTGCACTGGTCTTCGCCGTTAGAAATACCCAAGACCGTTCCTAAATTACGCAAAACGGCCAGGTCGGAGGGCAAAGTGCTTGATAAAGCGTAAAACTTATTTAAAGCAGTTTCCCAGGCTTCGCCGGCGGTGCAGCCTGTTTGAGCATAAAGCTCCTCACTGGCCCTGGAAAACAAAGGGGCAATTGCTTTATCGCACCTGGCGGCTATACGCGCTAAAGCTTCAGGCAAAGGAGTGGCGGTATAGGAAATTTCTGTTTCTAGCATTTGTAAAGCCGTTACCATGCTCCGCAACTCACCCGGACGGCGGGCGTAATTACGGGCCATGCTTATCCCGGCAAAACTGCCCGCCGACATTATTAAAAGACAACCCGCAATTTTTAACATGCTCCTACCTCCAAAGGGAACGTCTGGTTTTACCGTCAAGAATATCCTCGATAGTTCCCGCGCCGCGCGAGCGTCCTAAGAGGATAAAACGCTCAACCACGTTAAGCCGGAAAAGATAAGCTAAAACCGGCCGGCCAGCCAGTTCTGCCAGCGAAGAACCATGCACCGTGAACAATACCTTAACTCCCGCGTGCAAAATTTCTTCTAAGGCTGCCACGTCTTCCTGACGGCCAATTTCATCCGTGGCCACCACTTGGGGTGACATCGCCCGCACCAACATAATCATCCCTTTAGATTTGGGACAACCATCCAGCACATCCGTTCTGACCCCAAGGTCGCGCTGCGGCACGCCCCGGTAACAGCCGGCTAGTTCTGAACGCTCATCAACCACTCCTACCGTTAGGCCGGGCAGATTTAAACCTGGTATACCGTTGCTTATTTGCCGGATTAAATCGCGCAGCAGAGTGGTCTTGCCGCAGCGCGGGGGCGAAAAAAGCATGGTATGGTAAATTGCCTGGTGGTTAACCAGATAAGGAAGCACCGGGGTGGCGGCCCCAATTACTTCTCTGGAAATTCTAATGTTTAGGGACCAAATATTTTTTAGGGTTTTTATTTGCCCTCCTTCAACTACCGCTCTTCCCACCAGGCCCACCCGGTGACCGCCGGGCAAAGTGATATAGCCATTGCGCAGTTCCTCTTCCAGGGCGTAAAAAGAGGCGCCGCTTACCAGTTGAAGCGTGCGCTGGATGTCTTCACCGGAAACCAGATAAGCCCCGGCGGGCAACGTTTCCAGTTGTCCTTCGGGGCTTACAAAAGCATCATTTTGGGCCTGACCTACCATTAAAGGCCTGCCCTGCCGCAAGCGAATTTCTTCCAATTGAGCTAAAACCGGCCGGGGCAGGCCGGAAATCAACCGGCGCAGATTGGCCGGCAGCACAGGCAGTACTTCCTGCCAGGGCTCTGGTTTATTATTAGGAAAAAATTTTTCTTCCGGCACTGTTTGTCCCCCCCTTATTCACTATAAATATGGG
>JJNX02000174.1 GCA_000681355.2 Peptococcaceae bacterium SCADC1_2_3 | reverse complement strand
TCTATAGCCTGGGCTAAAAGATGGTAAGTGCTGGCCAGATTTTGTTCATCTCCCCGCAGCGGCTGCACATTAAATGAAATAATTTGCCCTAAGGAATCCATATCCACGCTTACTCCTTGAGGAAAGCACAGGCATATCTTGGTAAATGCGTTGCGGATGGGTTCTTCTAAGGGGGTACCGGCACATTGAAGCAAAAGCTTTTGTCCTATAAATAGCGCTACCTGTTCTCCTTCCGTAAGGTTTAAATGTGGCATTTCAAAAGGGCTGGTGTAGTAATAGCCGTTCTTTAACCTGCTGTATTCCATGGGAGCACAAAGCATGTCCCTTAAAAATTCCAAATCCCGCTGGATTGTTCTTGTACTTACCTCTAAGGACGAGGCAAGCTTTGGCGTATTTGGATATTTCCCAGACTTAACCTGGTTATGGATAACCAGAACCCGGTAAAGCCTGGAACGATGTGAAAGTGAGAAAGTTATTTTGGCTTCTTTTTTAATTACCATTAGCATTCCTTCTCAATAAGGGATAAAGATAACATGGCAATGTATACCATATCACTTAATTCGATTATTTTAGGCATATTTCCTGCTAATTTGTAAAATAAAAAAGAAACTTCAAGGGCTAGAATTAAACATTGATTACAGATACCTTGTTCCTTTTTTCCAAAAAGGTTATAATATACTTAATAAATAGCAATCGTAAGGAATGAAAAAAAGTGCGCAATATAAATTACGATACCTATATTGAGCAGTTACGGAAAAGGGCACTTCATATTTATACCCGTTGGACAACACAAACAGGCAAGGCCATGCCTTCCCGTAAGCCACGTGACCCCGAGGAAGACATTACCCTATTTTTGTTGGACCAGAAACGCTGGCAACAGGCCCTGGCTAGCGGTCGCCTGGAAAGGGTCGGGCCTCGAAGGTATCGCTGGCATGGATGAAGACTTAAAGAAAATAATACATACTTTAATCCAGGAAAAAGACCCCCTGAAGAAATCTCTTGGAGTATTAGCTGTTATAACCAAAGCTCTTAAACCCGTAGGTATCAAGCCTATTCTGGTGGGTGGCCGTGCTTTGGAATTTTACACTTTAGGTGGGTACGCAACCAAAGATATAGACCTGGTTATCAATGGAAGAGAACAAGCTAAAGTTGTACTTACCGCAATGGGTTTTTTACAACGGCCTGGCGAACGGCATTGGTATCATGAGGAACTTGACGTGGCTCTGGAAATACCCGATGAATACCTGGCTGGTTCTTTAGATAAGTTGTTCATAGTGGAAATAAACGGTATGGAGGCCTTTATAATTGGTATCGAGGATCTCATAATTGATCGGTTAGCAGCAGCTAAATTCTGGAAGAGCCCGGGCGACGCTCAGTGGGCAGCCAAGTTGTTGGCTCTGCATGCCCAGGAAATAGACATGAAGTATCTTGAAAAAACTGCTCGCAAAGAACAGGTAGAGGATATTTTAGTTGAGGTTATCAAACAAAGTAAAGTATATCTTGGAATGATATGATAGGGATCTTTTATAAATGGGTGTTCATTAACATAATGCTCTACTGCCCGCCGGATAAAGTCAGTTAAAGCAGGAAATTTTTCAGGGTTCCGGATCTCTTCTATGGTCTTTAAAAGCCTAGTATAACGTTTCATTTAATTATTTACGCATAAGGTTGCTTGTGTTATATTGATTCCAAAAACGACTGGAGGGGACCAATATGCCACGAAAGAGCCAGAAAGCAAAGTTGATTTTAGACAAAGAGCAGAAGGAGCAATTACAGAAGATTTCCCAGTCACGAAAGAGGCCGGTCAGAGAAGCGCAACGGGCCGGCATTTTATTACGATATTCAGAAGGCATACCGATCACAGGCATTGAGGAGATGGTTCGAGTAAGCAGACCGACGATTTACAAATGGATAGAGAGGGCATTGGCGATGGGGATTGATGAGGGACTGAAAGACAAGTATCATCGGCCGAAGGAGCCTGTGATTACGCAAGAAGCGAAGGCCTGGGTCATCAACCTTGCCTGCAAGAAACCGACGGATTATGGCTATGCAGCTGAGACATGGACGCGGAGCGCTTTGGCGGATCATGCAAGGAAATATGCTCCGGAAGCGGGGCATGATTGTTTGAAAAAAGCGGCCAAGGCAACGGTTCAGAGGATTCTGGATGAGCATCCGATACGCCCCCATAAAATGGCCTATTATTTGGAGCGGCGAGATCCTGAATTTGAGC
>JJNX02000173.1 GCA_000681355.2 Peptococcaceae bacterium SCADC1_2_3 | reverse complement strand
AGGGCGATTTAATAAGTACTGGGCTAATCATTTTTCTACTATTGGTGTGTTGGGTGGCAATGAGGCCTGCTTGAATCTTCTTGGCGAGAGCATTGCTAGCCGCAGGGGTAAAGAATTTATGACCCAGGTACTTGGTTTCCTGAGGGATTTTATAGTTAATGTTCAGGAACGGACGGGGAATATGTATAATTTAGAAGCTACCCCGGCGGAAGGGTGTTCCCACCGTTTGGCCAGGACAGATAAGGCCAAATATCCTGATATAATTGTGGCTAACGAGGAAGCCTGGAAAAAAGGAGCCCCGCCGTATTACACCAATAGCACCATGCTACCAGTAAATTACACCGACGATATTTATGAACTGCTAGCCCACCAGGAAGGCCTGCAGACCTTATATACCGGCGGAACAGTAACCCACGTTTTTTTGGGGGAGAAAAAGCCGGATTATCAGGCTTTAGCCCGCCTGACTTGTAAAATTTTTAAGCAGTTTAAAATTCCTTACTTGAGTTTAACTCCCACTTATTCGGTTTGTCCTTTTCACGGTTATTTTCCAGGGGAAAAATGGGTCTGCCCTGAATGTGGAAGTCAGATGGAAGTTTATTCACGGGTGGTGGGTTACTACCGTCCGGTGCAGCACTGGAACGACGGCAAAAGAGAGGAATTTAAAGACCGGAAAATGTTTCAGGTAGAAGGGACACTTTTACGAGGTTAGAGGTTTGTAGGGCAGGCTCGTAGGGTAGGCATCCTGCCTGCCCGAAGCTTGTTCTTTTAAGGAAGGAGAAGCAACTTGCAGGTTGCCGGGTTAACGAAATTATCTTTAGTTGACTGGCCGGGTAAGGTTTGTGCGGTAGTGTTTACCAGGGGTTGCAATTTTCGCTGTCCCTGGTGTTTTAATCTTTCCCTGGTAATATCCGAATTGTACGCGCCGTTAATTCCGCAAGACGCGGTAAGGGATTATCTTTATGCCCGCCGGAGTTTTTTGGACGGAGTGGTTATTACCGGAGGAGAGCCCACCCTCCAAAGCAATCTTATAGATTTTATCCGGCAATTAAAATCCTGGGGTTACCAGGTAAAAATAGATACAAATGGTTCTCAGCCCGCCGTGCTGCAAAAAATCCTTGACTGCAAACCACCGGTAATTGATTGTTTAGCCATTGATCTTAAAGCTCCTTTAGACCCGGATAAATACAGTCGGGCCGCGGGACTTCAGGTAAATATAGAGGATTTAAAGCAAAGCTTGAGAGGGGCCGTTCACTCGGCTCGATCGGTATACCTTAGAACTACAATAATCCCAGAGTTCCATAGTCAAGAGGATATTAAAGAAATAGAAAACATATACCGGAACCTTAAAAAAATAAATCCTCACCTTGTCCAGGTTTTTCAAGAATATCAACCGCCTGTGTTAAAAAGGTAACCTAAACTATATAATAAGATTAGATGCCTGGCGGGGTGAAAATATTGTTTAAAAGACGTAGACCGGTAAAAACATTTTTATTAGGGCTCATACTGCTGTTTACTTTTTTAAGTCTCTTTTTTTGGGTGGATTGGTACTTGCGCCCTAGTATTTTTAAGATTGCGGAATTTAAAGCCACTCAAATGGCCACCGAAGCCATAAATCAGGCCATACAGCAAAAAGTAAAGGATAATAACTTACAGTATCAGGATTTCGTTCAGGTACATAAAGACAAACAGGGGCGTATTGTTTTAATCCAAGCTAATACGGTTAAAACTAATCAGTTGGCCGCAGATATAACTTTGGCCGTGCAAAGCACCCTTCAAAGATTAACCGGGCAAACCCTTTCCATCCCCTTAGGACAGCTTACCGGCACGTACTTACTGGCCTCGCGGGGCCCTCGGGTAAAAGTTACCATTATGCCGGTGGGTATGGTTCTGGTAGATGTGGCCGATAAGTTTGAGCAGGCCGGTATTAATCAAACCCATCACTACATTTACCTGGATTTCCAAACTAAAATACGAATAGCCATACCGACCATGAAGAAAGAGACTCAGGTAGCCACCAAAGTGCCATTGGCAGAGAGTGTTATTGTGGGGGAAGTGCCCAGTACTTATGTTAACATATCTGGCGGCTTGTTCGGGGGAGGAATTATTAAATAGGAATTAAAAAAATTTTTAAAGAAAAAATAAAGTAGCTGTTGACGATTAAGAGGGGATTGTGTTATATTATAAACGAAAAGTTTAAAAGCTTAAAAGCTTAAAAAACCTTAAATTACCTGTTGACTCAAAGATAAAAAAATATTAGAATAAAATTTGCCGGTACCC
>JJNX02000172.1 GCA_000681355.2 Peptococcaceae bacterium SCADC1_2_3 | reverse complement strand
TATGATCTTGAATTTTGGCCGGAACAGGACATTGCTGAAGAAGCTCTCCAAAAGGCGGAAAAAGTAAAACAGGAAATCCTCCTCCGTTGATTGCTATAATTGTCACCTAAATTTACTTTTTACTTGCTTACCTTGTACTTTGGTTCGGTAGGAATTACCAGGTACAGGTACGCGGTTATTTCCGGCCTGGCGGCCGATTTTATCACCTTGGTAGCCTCAGTATTCATTGTAAATAAGGTTTTTGGCTGAGTAAAATAAATATCTCCAAGGTCAGGTTTTGAAACATAAGAACTTGAAACATAAGAAAATGTTTATTATCATATTGCAGCATCCGGAGGAAAAACTACCTTTTCGTGATCGATATCTCCGGCAGCGGCGTGCCGGATGTGCAGGATTGGGAGGTCAGTCCCCCATCCAATCTACTGATTGGTTGGTGAAATTGACACATCATGATTTGTTCAGCGTCATATTCTCTAATCTCGGTAGGCGAGTGATAAATCCGGTAACGAATGGAGCCTCTTACTGCCGGCAAAACTTCAATTATAACACCCTGACGCGATGGTTCAGCTTTTAGGGCAACCTGCTGACCTACGGAAAAGGGGTTATCCCGTTCATTCGTAGATGAATCAATTATTTTTGTCATTATTTACCTGGCCTCCATACTTTTAGGCACTGCTCCCTGATATAATTTATACATGGCGCGGACAGGTTTTTATCAGGATTACGGTTTATCTAATGGTTATTATATCCACAAAATGCTGTAGCTGCAAATAGAATATTTTTAAGAACCTTAAGAAAAACATCAGGCCGGCAAGGTTTTCAAGACAATATAGCGGACCAGAGCGGACGGGGGACTGACCTCCCAATCCTGCACATCCGGCACGCCGCTGCCGGAGATATTTAGAAAATTCTATTCGTATATAAATTCTTTTTCAAAAAAATGCAGTTCAGCTTACAATGTAGCCAGTTCTAATTCACTTTGAGCCAGTTCTTCTTCAAGGGCAGCAAGTTGGAAAAGTTTCCGCTCTAATTCTTGCTCTTCAGGTTTCTTTCTCCTGACAATTTCTTTTTCCAACGTACTCTCATTCCTTTTTTGCTATTTTTTTATTATACTAAGGACAGATATTTGTAATCATTGCGGCTAGAAAATATGTTATAACACATTTCTTGGTTTTGTACTTTAAAATAAGTACTACAAGTAAGTGCTAGGGAGGTTAAGCATGGAATACGAAACCTTAGAACGTGATTTCATCACCAGAACACTCAAAATCATTTGTCAGTATGAGAAAAATATCCCAAAATTTGAGCAGTTTGAAGTAACTCTTCTCATTAATTGTCTTGTTGGACTTCTAATTTTACCAAAAGAACGTTTTTACAAAAAAATACCAAATACTCCTATTAATCAACTTAAAGATTGGGGACTCCGTGCAGATCATATCATTAAACCCGGAATGGAGAAACGTTCATTAAAAGAACTTACGATAGAAAAACTTACATTAAAGGAAGTCGTCAGAAGGATGAGAAATAGTGTTTCTCATTTCAAATTAGAAGTTCGTGGAGATGGCAATGAGATCACACATCTCGTATTCTCTGATCAACATATCGTATTCTCTGATCAACATAAGTTGAAAAAAAAAGATGTGTTCGAAGCAGTTATTCCAGTTGAATGTCTAAAGACTTTCGTGACAAAGCTGGCTCAATCTGTATAAATGAACAGTGCCAGTGCATAATCAGAATACTACAATTTTCCTTTCAGGTACCCCTACCGCTAATGCGGCACCAGCAGAAAGATGAAAATTTAATTTTCCGGTTGGTTATTTTCAGGCCGGCAAGGTTTTCAAGTCAATATAGCGGACCAGATTAGATGGGGGACTGACCTCCCAATCCTGCACATCCGGCACGCCGCTGCCGGAGATATCGATCACGAAAAGGTAGTTTTTCCTCCGGATGCTGCAATATGATAATAAACATTTTCTTATGTTTCAAGTTCTTATGTTTCAAAACCTGACCTTGGAGATATTTATTTTACTCAGCCAAAAACCTTATTTACAATGAATACTGAGGCTACCAAGGTGATAAAATCGGCCGCCAGGCCGGAAATAACCGCGTACCTGTACCTGGTAATTCCTACCGAACCAAAGTACAAGGTAAGCAAGTAAAAAGTAAATTTAGGTGACAATTATAGCAATCAACGGAGGAGGATTTCCTGTTTTACTTTTTCCGCCTTTTGGAGAGCTTCTTCAGCAATGTCCTGTTCCGGCCAAAATTCAAGATCATA
>JJNX02000171.1 GCA_000681355.2 Peptococcaceae bacterium SCADC1_2_3 | reverse complement strand
GTTGGTAAATAAAAAAGGCAGGTCTAGGGTATTTGGTAGACTTGTACCCTTATGAAGTCTTATAAAAAGCCAAGTAAACATGATATGTCTGAAAGATGAATTGGTGCAAAACAATTTAAAGTACCCAGCATAACGCCACAGAAATTCCTTTATTAATTGCACCTGTAATTAAAAGAGAGGCCGATATTGTTATTGGTTCCCGTTTTCTAAACGGGCATAACGGCATCCCCCGCTACCGTAAGTTTGGTATTGACGTAATCACCTGGCTTTACAATTTTGGTTCTCCTGTAAAACTTTCCGATGCCCAAAGCGGCTTTCGGGCCTATAATAAAAAAGCCCTGGAGAGTATTACCCATTTACAGGATAACAAAATGGCTATCAGCGTAGAAACAATTGTTAAAGCCCGCAAAGCCGGTCTGGTTATGCAAGAAGTACCAATTTCTTGTAAATACCACGCCCAAAGTTCTACGCTAAATCCAGTAACCCATGGCCTTAGCGTGGCCTTAGCTACTGTAAAACACCGGCTGTATCCTATGAATATCCCCTTCCCGCAAGAAAACATCCAAGTTACGGAGGCTAAAAATCAATGAAGATACTGGTTACCGGCGCAAATGGTTTTATCGGATCAAACCTTGTTCCTGAGCTGGAAAGAAGAGGTTAAGAACTATAAACCAGACATTATCATTGGTTTTGGAATTTTAAACACTTACCTGGCTACTTAGCGGCAGAGAGCTATTTGGGAGAAATAGATGAGGCGCTGTATAATATAAAAGCAATATAAAAACAAGCAGAAGAATTGTTAATTAAATATGAGAGGGAAGATGAAAATGGAAGAGTCTAAAACGATAAAGGTTAGTCCTAAGGTTTATACGGAATTAAATGCTTTCACGAATCTTCTCAGTAAACGATTAAAAAAGCGTGTCTCGGTAGACGATGCACTAGAAGATTTACTATCACATGTGTATAGAAAAAAACCAAGCGATTTTGCAGGTGCTTGGGTGATGGGTGATGAGGAGGAGAAAGAAATTAAAGATAGCCTTAAGGAGTTGTGGAGAACGTGGAAGGTGGATTAAGTCTGAAAGAAATGCTTTCATTAAGGTTTTGTGCCTTGAGCGAAGCGAAAGGCATGGTTTTAATTATGCAAAAAAGGGAATCAAAAAGAACGTCCCTATGCTTCCCGGGTGGTGATTAACATTCGAAGCCCCGGTTCATGCTATCGACTGGTTCTTAGGCATTGCCTGGGGATTGTGAAGGGCTAGGAGGAGAGAAAATGGGTTCACGGAAGAAATAGTTGATCTTCCTCCGTGGAAAAAGAACCGCGTAATGAAACGAGTATCCTGTTCATGATTGGAAGTGAAAAGAGATTCCGTCGTCTTCGTCAAGCGCATAAGACCATTCTGGAAATTCTGTTAAAACAAAAACCCCCCTCCCCCCATTCCCCTCCCCTTAAAAAATCAGGATTGCCAACCTTCTGTTTCCAGTGTAAACTAGAGCTAGAAAACCAAATAGGAGTATCCATCCGATGAATAAAAATCAGATCGACCACGACCGATTGTTCAAAGAATTGTTGGAAACTTTTTTTGCCGAATTCATGCAGCTTTTCTTCCCCGACGCGTATCAGGCCATCGACTTTACGCACCTCAAATTCCTGCAGCAGGAAGTCTTCACCGATGTCACCGCCGGGGAAAGGCACGAGGTAGACATCATCGTGGAAACCAGGCTCAAAGAAGAACCAGGACTAATTCTGGTGCACGTGGAACCACAAAGCTACGTCCAGAAGAATTTCAACGAAAGGATGTTTATCTACTTTTCCCGGCTATACGAAAAACACCGGCGCAAGATCCTGCCCATCGCTGTCTTCAGCTACGATCAGGTGCGCAACGAAACAGATATATTTGAACAGAATTTCTCCTTTCTGGACGTGCTGCGTTTTCGCTTCTTTAAATTGGAACTAAAGAAACTCTCCTGGTGGGAATACGTCCAACGCGACAATCCCGTAGCGGCGGCGCTTTTAAGTAAGATGGGCTTCGAGCAGGCTGGAAGCCTACCCTACACGAAAAAGAAAAAGTACGGGTAAAACTAGAGTTTTTGCGCCTGCTGACCAGGTTAAAGCTGGACCCGGCACGCCTTGAGCTTATCACCGGTTTTTTCGAGACTTACCTGAAGCTAAACAAGCAAGAAGAAGAACAGTTAAATCAAGAACTGGGTAAAATAAACCAAAAGGAGGCTGAGTTAATTATGCAAGTTACCACCAGTTGGCACGAGAAGGGAAAGATTGAAGGAAAGATTGAAG
>JJNX02000170.1 GCA_000681355.2 Peptococcaceae bacterium SCADC1_2_3 | reverse complement strand
GGAAAGATTGAAGGAAAGATTGAAGACATCTGTAAATTCATGGTGAGAAGATTTAGCGCAGACTATGACGAAGTGATAGAAAAAGTCCGGCCGGTGGCCAGCCTGTCAGCAGACACGGCCAGCCTGGAAATCCTGGACGGTATCATAGAAGAACTGTTTGCCGCCAACACATTGGAAGAGGCGCAGGCTATCATTAGAAGAGCAGATGGTAAATCTCTTCAGTGTAGGGTAGGCTTCCAGCCTGCTCAAGGGTAGGCTTCCAGCCTGTTCAAGGGTCATGGTGACGGTAGCAGGATGATGCGTAATCAGTTATTAAAGTATAAAATAAACAAAGTCTCCCCTTGGGGAGGGGGGTGCCTTACTCCTGGAACGTATCGACGGCACGAGCCAGTTCTGCAATGCTGGCGGTCAAACCCTCTAATTTACTTTCGATGCGAACCAGGAGGTAAGCAGTCACCACGATAGGGAATCCTACATTAGCAACTGCCTGGATGAAGCTTTCCAAGGACACACCACCCCCACGAATAGTCTAATAGTCTAATAGCCTATAGCCTAATAGCCTAAGAAGAAACAATCTCTAAAGAGCAGGATCATAGAGGTCATTGGTAGTGGTATCAATAATTCGAGCATCCTGCTTGGCTACTAAATCTCCACCAGTACTGGTGAAAATATTCCTGGCGATAATCAAATCCATTACTACCTCAATTTCAGCGGTAGTAAGAGTATCTAGGAGTAAACGGCTTTGAATCTGGAAGCCCGTATGAATATTTGTTTTTTATAAAAGATATGGTAGAGAATTTCCAAGGGGTGAGAAATGCAATGAAGATCGAATATGACCCGGTAAGGGATCTCCTTTATCTATATTTTTCTTCTTTGTTTATTTTTACTGCCTAACCGATGAATTTTAAGCCTTGCTGAAGGAAGCAATTAAGGAAAAAAATAAAGGCGGGCAATTACCTAATAGATGTTATAATAATAAATGGGACGAGGTTAAATGTTTTCAGTAAACAAAGTACCTATACGACTCACGGAGAAACAATGGGGACATATTATAAAAAGACATCCTGAATTAAAAGGACAGAAAGAAAAAATAACTGAAACTATCTCAGAACCGGATTTTATTCAGGAAGGTGACGAAGGTACATTTATTTCTATCCGCCATTATTCAAAAACACCATTAACTGAGAAGTATTGTATTGTTGTCTACCGGGAGGTCAATAAACAGGAAGGCTTTGTCATTACTGCTTATTTTGCCACAAAACCAGTAAAATGGAGGCGTACATTATGGAAGCGTTAAAATTATTGGAGGATAATAAACTGCCCATTGAATATAGCTATGATGAAGAAGCAGATGTTTTATATTTAAGCTTTGGCCCACCCCGCCCCGCTGTTGGTATGGATATAGGAGAAGGTACTATTCTTCGTTATGACGAAAGAGAAAAAATAATTGTCGGCATAACTATTATAGGAGTCGGGCAGCGGGCTAAAAAGGTAATCAAATCATTTTAAGAACCAATAACCCTTCAAAATCAATGCCCCAAGCTTATTTTTGGGCGCAAAAAAATTGAAGCGACATAATTCAGAAGAACACCCGGATGACAAACCGTTTCCGAGTTGTCTTATAATGGATTTTGTTCGCAGTTGCCTTCCATTATATGTGGTTTGTGCTTTTTCTGGAGAAAAGGCATATATAATTACAGCTCATTGGCTTGATCCAACAAATAGGGACTAGCTAAATCCTAAATCCTAAATCCTAAATCCTAAATCCTAAATCCTAAATCCTAAATCCTAAATCCTAAATCCTAAATCCTAAATCCTAAATCCTAAATCCTAAATCCTAAATCCTAAATCCTATTATCTTATTACCAATTTGACGATCCTGAGAAAGAGCATATCTGTGAGGAAACTGGCGAAGAGGTCATTTTATTCAAAGATAAAAATGGAAAAGTTATCGGCTTTGAAAAGCTTAACTTTCTTATGCTCCATGTTAATATAAATGAGCTACCTCTAGAGGCGGCGATTATTTAGCGATGTACTATTAAGGCTCAACAAGCAACGAACATCCGCCGGTTGAGTTTGAGCTGTGGTAACCGCCATTTTTTCACCTCCTTTCCGATGTGAATTGATTGATGATTGTGGTAGCATAATAGTGGCATAGGCTTCCAGCCTGTGGGCCCACGTAGGGTAGGCATCCTGCCTGCCCGAAGCCTGTGGTTGATCCGCCTACCTGCAGCTTGAGCCTTAAAATGGTTCCGGCAGAACTGGGACAAAATCGAAGCCGGCGCGTCTTTTGTCTCCGGCATAT
>JJNX02000169.1 GCA_000681355.2 Peptococcaceae bacterium SCADC1_2_3 | reverse complement strand
CACTTCGGATTGGTTGCGCAGTTGCCCGGAAAAAAACCTTCATCACAAATAAAGATGAAGGCAAATAATAGATACAGTATCAGTTATAGGAAGGATGGCAATTGCGCAAATCCGTGTTGAACGAAGCCGCGGGGAGATACCGCAAACTATGGGGATTGTATGTTTTTTCCACCTCTTGATTTAGCACAAAACTTGGAAAATAACCGTAAAAACCAGGAAACAGATTACTTTTATACCTATAAAAGAGCATAATTCCCCCCTCCCCCAAATCAGGCATGGTAAAAAGAAGTATTTAGTTGGCTCTATATTACCCGGCAGCCGGTAAAAGATTAAAGACTCGGCACCAACTTCCCCCACAGGATGGACAAATAGAAATATCTACCCCGGATACCTTTAATATTAGCACCTTAGCAGTCAGCTTCACTTTAGGCCTAACCGGTGTTCGGGTAAGCCTAAAACATTTCAGCAGTTTAGTTTTCCGGTTCCGGTTGCTTAAAAAACCATAATACCTGATTTTTTGAAAACCGGAAGGAAGGACATGAAGAAGAAATCTCCGGATAAACTCCATAGCATCAAGGGTCATTAGTTTCATTTTATTATGATCCCTGTAGTCCCGGTATCGGAAAGTAACCGTCGAATCAGTCATTGAAACCAACCGGTTATTGTAAATAGCGGTCTTATGAGTATACCGGCTTAAATACTCCACCACACGATAAGTCTCCTTAAAAGGCTTTTTACAGTATACAACCCAGGAAGTATCGTATAGTGAAGCAATTAAAGAAAGAAAACCGGATTCATTGGAATATGAAAGAGACTCCCCAGTAAACTTTAACTGATAATCATAAAAAGCCTTTTTCAAATAAAAAAGAAACTTACCCCGGAATACCTGGGATAGAACTCTTACCGGAATAAAAAACTTTTTTCTCGACCGCATAAAAGAACAGCCGGAAGGAGAAAGACCTCCCCCAGGAACGATACAGTGGACATGGGGATGAAAACTTAAGTTTTGTCCCCAAGAATGAAGGACCATCGTGACACCTATTTGCGCTCCCAGAAACTTTTTATCCAAAGCAAGCATTAAGAGAGTTTCGGATGATGCCTTAAAAAGAAGAGAGTACATCAAATCCTGATGGGAGAGAAACAAACCATTTAGTTGATGAGGCACAGTAAAGACAAGGTGAAAATATGGGACCGGTAAAAGCTCGGTTTTTCTGTCCAAAATCCACTGTTCCTTCTTTAAATTACCGCATTTAGGACAATTCCGGTTTCGGCAGGAATTATAGGAAACCCGGTGAGACCCACAGGAATCACAAACATCTACATGGCCGCCCAGGGAAGAGGTCCTGCAATTCATGATCGCCTTAATGGCCTTCAACCCTTCATAATGAACCGTATTGGAATCAATAAAACGATTACCGAAACGGGAAAAAACATCCTGCAACTCAAACATTAAAACCACCCCCATTAGTAAAATCCAGGGGGCTTTTCAGGCCAAGAACCTGAGCATGAGTAAGATGCAGGTACATAGAAGTAGTTTTAATATCAGAATGCCCCAGCAGATCTTTAATTTGCAGGATACTGGCCCCATTGTTTAAGAGATGGGTAGCAAAGCAGTGGCGCAGGGTATGCACCGAAACATCTTTAGCAATACCGGTAGCAACAAGGGCATTATGAAAAACGGACTGAATAGTCCGGACAGAAATCGGGTTTGAATCCGGAATGCCTGGAAAGAGCCAGAATTTAGGTCGATACTGTTTCCAGTATTTACGAAGAAGGAAAAGATTCTTTTCAGACAAAATGGAACAACGGTCCTTGTTACCTTTGGACTGATGAATAAAGATCCGCATATTGGCACTGTCAATATCGGAAACTTTGAGATGAGCAGCTTCGCTGACCCGAAGACCGGCTGAATAAATGGTAGAAAGAATAGCTTTGTGTTTGAGATTATTAGTAGCTTTGATGATCTGAAAAACTTCTTGGGGAGTTAAAACAACCGGAAGAGAATATTTCTTTTTCATTCTTGGAACATGTAACATGTTCCATTCCCTGCAAAGTGCGGATTGGAAAAAGAATTTGATAGCCCCATAAGCGGAATTCACGTAAGCAGAACTAAGTTTTCTTTCGGTGATAGAATGATGAAGAAAAGCCCTTACATCATCGTACCCGGCAGATGCAGGGTTTTTACCGCAAAATTCCGCAAAACAGCGGATATGTCCCAAATAAGTTTTTTGAGTGTTTTTGGCAAAGCCCTTTAGCTCCATTGAGGTAATCATCAATTGAATAAAATCCTGCATAAAAAACACCTTCCTTTTTTACTTTAAAA
>JJNX02000168.1 GCA_000681355.2 Peptococcaceae bacterium SCADC1_2_3 | reverse complement strand
TATAAAGGAAGGCTGCTATGGGAATGGCAACAATATTATATAGGAAAGCAAGAATCAGATTTTGCTTAATTTTTTCCATTGTCTTTTTGCTTAAGCTCAGGGACCGGGCTACCCCTCTTAAATCATCTTTAATCAACACAATGCTTCCGGCTTCTACGGCAACGTCCGTCCCGCTTCCAATGGCTATACCTACATCGGCGGAAGTTAAGGCCGGCGCATCATTCACCCCGTCCCCCACCATGGCCACTGTCTTCCCCTCGCTCCGGAGATTTTTAATTACCCCCAACTTTTCTTTCGGCAGCACTTCGGCAAAGATTCGTTCAATATTTAACTCACCGGCGATGGCCCTGGCTACTTTCTCATTATCTCCGGTAAGCATAATTATTTCCACGCCTTCTTCTTTCAGTTCCTGCACCATTTCCTTAGCCTTTTCCTTTAAAACATCGGCCACGGCAATTACACCAGCCGCTTTACCATCAACAGCCAGGATCACGGCCGTCTTACCCTGTTCTTCTAAACCCTTAAGTTTTTCTTCTATAGACCCTAACTCAACTTTTTCTTCCTCCATCAGCTTCCGGTTGCCTAAAGAAATAGCTCTTTCGCCAAAAGTTGCCTTTACTCCTTTTCCCGGTACAGAAGCAAACCAATTGGCCTCTTTTATATTTCTCCCTGTTTCCCCGGCTTTTTTAATAATAGCCTGTCCTAAGGGGTGTTCTGAACTCTTCTCCGCAATGGAGGCAAATTCCAGTATCTCCTCTTCAGTATAATCATCTAAAGCAATAACATCAGTAACCACGGGTTTTCCCCTGGTTAAAGTCCCGGTTTTATCAAACACAATGGTCTTTACCTGACCGGCTTTCTCTAAGGCGGCACTGCTTTTAAACAAAATCCCGTTCTCCGCGCCCTTTCCCATACCCACCATTATGGCGGTTGGCGTAGCAATTCCCAAAGCACAAGGACAAGCCACCACCAGGATAGCAATAAAAACCGTCAAGGCAAAAAGGAAGGCGGCCCCAAACAAGAAGTACCAGGCGACAAAGGCAATTATAGCGGCAAGCAAAACCCCGGGTACAAAGTAGGTGACCACTCGATCGGCAATTCTTTGAATTGGTGCTTTTGCGCTCTGCGCCTCCTCTACCAGTTTGACTATTTGGGCCAAGACCATGTCCTTTCCTACCCGGGTGGCTTTAAATTTTAAACTTCCCCTTTCGTTTATTGTTCCTCCAATAACCTCGTCGCCTTTTTCCTTTTTCACAGGAATAGATTCGCCGCTAAGCATAGACTCATCAACAGAAGAATACCCTTCAACAACCAATCCATCTACGGGTATTCTTTCTCCCGGCTTTACCATAACTATATCATCTGCCAGGACATGCTCCACCGGAACCTCTTGCTCCTCACCCTCTTTGATCACCCTGGCTTTTTTCGGCGCCAGATTCATCAGCTTTTTAATTGCTTCGCCGGCTCTGCCTGAGGAAATATCCTCCAGAAGCATACCCAGGGTTATGGTAGTGATCACGGTGGCTGAGGCTTCATAAAAGGTGTGGCCCGAAATAAAAAAGGTGGTGGCTACGCTATATAAATAAGCGGTTGAAGTGCTCAGAACAACCAAAGTATCCACCGTAGCTGTCCGGCTGCGCAGGGCTCCGTAAGCTCTTCGATAAAAAGGCAGCCCTATTACAAGCTGAACCGGCGTAGCTAAAAGAAAGAGCAAGACCGCTTTCCAGGGAAAGTCAAAAAATAATTCTATAACCACTATGGGAATAGTCAAGACGATCCCAAGGGCAAAAAGGTACCATTCTTTTCTTATCTTTTTATTTTCCCCGGCTTCTTCCTCTGATTTTTCCGTAAACTCTTCGGCTTTATAGCCGGCACGTTCAATAATCCTTAAGATCTCCGTCAGCGTTAGGTGGGCTGAATCATATTCTAAGACCGCCTTTTTGGTAGCAAAGTTGACGGCAGAATTTAAGATCCCTTTTTGAGATAACGCTCTCTCTATCGTGGCGGCACAACCGGCACAATTCATCCCCTCTATTTGCAGGACAACTTTTTTATTTTCCATTGCCTATCCTCACGTTAAAACTTACCTCTCCAACAATCTCTGGTGCTTTTTAAGCCCATTTTTCAGCCCGCCCTCTATTATGCACGGGTTTACGATTCGGTGCCTTACCCGCGTAAGGTGAAGATAACACCTTCGCGCTGCAGTTCCGTATAGGCGCGCTGGACCGTGTTCGGGTTCACTTCCAACATATATTATCATGAGCATCTTTTCTTTGACAGCTTAGTGACTTAATTATATAATATATGCTAATAAACATAGAATATCAACACTGGAAAAATCCTTT
>JJNX02000167.1 GCA_000681355.2 Peptococcaceae bacterium SCADC1_2_3 | reverse complement strand
ATGGCGCTGTCGTCCTTTGACGATGCCATCTTTTTTGCATTCTTCGCTACCACATTTTGGGCAGGTAACCATGGCAACTCCTCCTGTATTGTTAATAATGTTGCTGGGAGTATATCATGGCTATGCTAAATTAACAATGCCGCATTTTAAATTATAAATCAAGATAAATCGATGAAGACTGCGAACTGGAGTTATTTATGGGGGAATTTTAGAAGAATTTTTCACACGGTCTGACGGTTCTGTTGCTTCTACCTTGCTTCTACGAAGGGGGAAGATTTTATTTATAAATCCCGCCACGAAAATTTATAGCCCGAATGTATATAAACTTTTCATTGTGCTGGATTTCAAAGAGCACGCGGCAAGTGCCAATTCGCAAGCGATATAAACCCTGGTATCCTTTCATAGGTTTAATATCGCCCTGCGGAGGAATCGCGATAAGGCCTTTTAAACCTTGGGCAATTCTCTCTTGCACAGCCTTTTCTTGCTTGGCAATAAATTTCACCGCGTCTCTATGGTAAATCAACCTGTAGTCCGAATTCAAGCTTGGCTTCCTCCCCTGTCACATAACCAGCATTACTATTGAGTTGGCGAAGTTCTTCTTCGGTTAAAGGTTCGTCGTCCGGTTTAGCTTTATCAATTTCTACCCAACCGGCCGGTTTTCTCCCGGAACGTTCAATCAAATATTGAAGGAAGTCAAAAGCTGTTTTTTGATCATGTTCCCGCAGGCGGTCAACCAAATTGTGAATATCCTCTTTATGCACCCCCATAAGATGAGACCTCCTTGATATTTTCTAATGTCCGCTAATTTCTGTATTTCTTCCATAGTGTCATGGGATTATTAGTATTTGCTCAATACAATAATAACATAAATATTTTTATTTTAAAAACTGAACCGAAAAAATTTGTGTTATAATACCCTTAGATTCTTTAGGATGTAGATTTTAGGATGTGAGGTGATAAAAAGATTTGGCCAGGAAGGGTTTATGGTAGGTCAACTGTCAAAGTCGGGATATAGTATTATTGATACTACATATACGCCTGATGGCTGCACTGAAAATGTTTGAACTTGGCAAAGTGTCATCTGGTAAAGCTGCTCAACTTGCGGGTATGTCGCGGGTCGAATTTTTTGAGACTTGCGGTAGGTATCGTGTTAGCATCTTTAATTATCCACCCGAAGAGCTTGGACAAGAGATCAAGAAGGACTTACAAACTGCAAGGGAATTAAGTGGCCAATGAAAATTGTTTCAAACACAGGTCCGATCATTGGTTTAGCTAAAATTGGACGAATATTCATGCTTAAAAGTTTGGCAAAAGAAATGCTGATTCCCCAATGGTTCATAAGGAGCTATTTGGGAAAGTTGGAAGCGAATCAGAACAGATTGACCAAGCTCTAAATGCTTTTATACACATAGCAGGTCTTATGCCTTTAGAACCAGCAACTGAAAAAACTATCGCTGACCTGGATGAAGGAGAGAAACAAACTATTGGTCTTGCTTCTACTGTTGAAGGAGATGTTCTATTATTACTTGATGATCGTGTCGGAAGGCACGTTGCTGAAAAATTAAATATCCCCACGACAGGGCTGATTGGGCTCTTACTGCTGGCGAAAGAAAAAGGGTTGGTAAAAAATATAGGATCACTCATTGAGGAATTGCGAGATAATGGGTATTGGATTTCTGATGAGGTAATTGACGTAGCGAGGCGACTTGCAAGAGAGTAAAAGTAAAAAACCAGTCCACATTCAACTCCAGACATATAGCTACGTAATCCAGCTTACTTTTTCTTATTAGAGCAGTGTAACCTGGGATTTTACCCACTTTGTGTCCACTCCTTTCCTTGTTTTCTATGATCATGACGGTACGAGTTTCCTTGACGTCCCGGAGCGATCTTTTCTTCTTTTAATTAATCTTGAAGAATTTAATTTGTTTCCACCGTCCTTCTTTATAAAAATAGTTTTAAGTATTTTAACTATGAAAATAACTACCGTGTCGGGCGTCAGGCTTATCAATTTAAAAAGGGGTTAGCAGAAAGCTTGAGCTTATTGATGATCCTGCGGTGTTAAAGTCCCTCCATAAAAAGAGCATTAAAGTTGCCAGTCTAGATGAGTTTGCCAAGATTTTAGATGAAGTATTAGAAGAGGAGTAACAAAGGAGATAGATGTGGAAGGCCCTAAAGAGAAAGCCCGGGAAGTCAATGGAAAACATCCGGCGGCACCCTAAACATTACCCTGGTCAATCGGACTGGCCATTCAATGCCCTGAACAACGCCGGCAAGGTCATTAAAGGCTCCTTTGTAGGGGCGTTTAATTTAACGCCCCTACTTATAAAGCAAAAAGAACGTCCCCTTTGCTT
>JJNX02000166.1 GCA_000681355.2 Peptococcaceae bacterium SCADC1_2_3 | reverse complement strand
CTCCTTTAAAAAGATAAATGCTGTTTTTCTGCGGCTCGAAACTACCCCCACCGCCGCTAACTGTCATGGTAGTTTTGCCGGTCTCGGCATTATAACCAAGGGTAATAGTTTTATTATCACCACTAAAAGTTTGGACAGCGCATGGTGACTCAAACCAGCTTGTATCTGGGAGGGTTGGGAGCGGAACGGGGTAGTTTTCGTAACACGTCCCTGTAATTTTCTCTTTACCTGAGACACCGCCAGAAGCGTAAACATCAGCTATACAACTAGCGCTACCTTGAACCGTCAGATCACCATTTACCATGATAATCCCTTTGTTTCCACCCTCGCCTTTGATCGTTACGTTACCGCCTATTGATTGATTTTCAGGGTTTTTTGGCAAGAAGTTTACTCCCCCAAGAAGACCGCCACCGCCGCCATTACCACCGCCACCGCCGCCATTACCACCGCCACCAGCTTTCTTAATTATTGCGGTGATGGGGGGGGGGAGGGGGAAGGAAGGAGAGGGAAGAGGGGGAGAGGGCGGGGTAGAGATAAGAGTGTATCTATTGTTGTCATCTGGGCCAGTTAAAGTTAATACTTCTATGATACCACCACCATAGTTGACAACATTATTCAACACAGGACCCTTTAAATCCATATTTACATTGTCCTTTAAGTAAATGCTGGGGACTCTTTTGATCTCTGCTATTGCCTTGGTAATCCCGGCGTCGGCTATAAAATACGCCTGCATCTGTTTCTTTTGCCGGATGGCGTTAAAGCTCTGGCCTTTTGAGTAAACCAGCGCGGCGGAAGTTAATAGAGCAACTATCGCTAAAATTCCAACCACCAAAATTAAAGCCTGACCTTTTTCGTTGCGCAATATCCGCTTTTTCATTTTCTTTAAACCTCCCTTATTTTAAAATTCTTTTTCCGGATAACCATAAGTTTTCTCTTACGGAGTGGCCAGCGACCGGATAAAAGCAGAGGAAGAGAAGGGTTTAAAATCATCCGGCTTATCTCCATAACTACCGTATAAAGTAAAGGTTACTATCCTTACTTCATCTTTGTAATTAGGATTAGTAACTTCTACTTTATTTCCATTACTATCATAAGAAAAATATTGGACTAACCAACCACGTACATAACCCTTACTTTTACCGCCAAAAGTATATTCGTTGGTCAGGGGTTGAAAATTACCTTTGGGTACTTTTTTTTGATCTAAATTGTAATCGGTGGCACGGTAAAAAGTATTTTTCATGGAATCGCTCCCATAGAAGTAAGCAATTTTTTGACCTCTAACTTCAAAAACTAAAGCATTGTTTTCTTTAGGTTCAGGTCCTTCTTTATCACTGTCAATTACTAGCTGTAATACTTTAGTTGCCTCTCGTATGTCTTTAGTCAACCAGTAAGACGCTGTTCGTAAATTATCCTGCATCTCGGACAGTTCGCCGGTCCGGTAGGTGAATATAGCCTGAGATTTAAAGATGGTTATAGTAGCGCAAACCAGTATACCCACCAGAGCAACGGAAACAATTGTTTCAATTAAGGTAAATCCTTCTTTTCTTTTCCGGAAATTAAAAAGCATCATTTAAGTCCTACTAAGTCCTACCTTAACTATTTTTATTGAGTAGGTATTTCTCCAATTAGACTGGCCATAAGTTTATCTTGTTGGTAGTAGATTTCAATTTTATATGTATTGCTTTCGATTTTAATTACCTTATACTGATAACGATCTTTAAACTCGTCATCAGAAAATGGTTCAGGTTCATCATTAGTTACAACTTTTTTTGCGCTTTTTAGCTCTTCCATTTTTCTCTGGGCAAGGTCAAGCGCGGTTATTTTTATACCCGCGTCGGCAATTTGTTTGTAATGGGCAGTTATTAACCCCGTAAGGGGAATAAAAGCTATAGTAAGGATTACCAGACCGACCATAACTTCAATCAAACTAAAGCCAAAATTACCAGACCAATAAAAATTTTTCCTCATGGCTTTATCTGCTCCTATAATTAGTTGTCCACTTCGTTGGGAGTCCCAATGCGCACCCGGAGCCGGTGTACAATAATACCTATTGCTTTATCATTAACTTTGTCTCTTAGGTTTACCGTACCGGTATTGGTGGCTATTTCACCCGTTGCCTTATAGGCCAGTACCCTGACCCCGGTCTCGCCATCCGGGTTAAAAGGTTGACCTGCCCCTCCGAAATATAATTCTAACGTATACGGAAGCTTTACCTCTTTTTTTTGTTGAATATCACCCCGCCAGATTTGGTACACATTGCCGTTACTTAAATATTTAGTTCTAAACTTTATTTTATACTGAAGGTCTCCCTCTAAATTTAAATTCATCATAGATTGCTGTTGTATATAACGT
>JJNX02000165.1 GCA_000681355.2 Peptococcaceae bacterium SCADC1_2_3 | reverse complement strand
CAAGTTGTATGGGGTTTTAAGGATAACCAGGGATCTTAGTCATAAAGGCATCTTATGTGGAAAGAATCGGGTTTATTGCTTGATGAAGGCCAATGGGATAAGTTCCTGCAGACAAAAGGCAAATACAAGGCGACCACTAATTCTAAACATACCTGCCTGTCGGCAGACAGGACTACCCGGTGGCAGAGAACCTTCTGAACCAGGATTTTTCTACGAACAAGCCAAACGTGGTTTGGATAGGGAATATCACATACCTGCCTGTCGGCAGACAGGTATTCCGACAGATGAGGGCTGGTTGTATTTGGCTGCTGTGGTTGATCTTGGACTCCGAAAGGTTGTAGGGTGGTCTATGGATACCACAATGAAGCAAGGGTTGGTAATTAATGCGCTTTAGCCAAGCAATTTGGCGGGAGAAGCCAACCCCGGGTTTGATACACCATTCGGACAGGGGAAGCCAGTACGAAAAGCTTTAGCCTATCAAGAACTGCTAAGAGAGCGTGGATTCATTGCCAGTATGAGCCGCAAGGGGAATTGCTACGATAACGCGTGTATGGAATCGTTTTTCAGCACTTTAAAAAGTGAGCTTATTTATCTTACCAAATTCAAAACTCGGGCCGAGGCCAGACAAACAGTGTTTGAGTACATTGAGGTCTATTATAACAGAATAAGACTTCATTCAAGTCTTGGATATATGTCGCCTTGTCAGTATGAGCAGCATCTCAAACAAGTAGCGGCATGAGAAAAATCAAGCATGGTTATGATACCATGCGGAAATCCTAGTTTGTTGTGTCTATTTTACCGGGGATAGCCCAAATACGGTGCTTCCGGATATATCCACAGTTCCCAGGTAGAGATTCAAGACTCTCGAACTAATCCTGTTTGGGCTGTAGTCAAGGCTCCAGAAGGCTCCAACATCCGGTCCGGCCCTTCTCTGAACAATCGGGTCTTACCGTCCTGCCTTATAGGGAAAGGGTGCAAATTATGGAAAAACAGAAGAACTGGTACAAAGTGAATTATCCCTTATATGGGTATGTCCAGAAAAAGCAGGTAAAAACTGTGCGTGGTTAAAGAACATCCTGGTTGTACTTTTGGGCCTGATCATGGAAACGCAAGTACTCCCCCATGGGACAAAACTGGAATACTGGAAAGATTGGGCTGTCCACCTGTGGGCTGAGAATGTCTGCCTTGAGGCTGAGATCAGTTGGCTTTAAGTGCAAGAACGCCCGATCTTTCGGCCGGGAATACAGCTTTCGTGACGCAGATTCTTTTTTTACTGCGTGCCCTGGCTACTTGCAGTTGGTAGGGCAATCTTTGACATCCAACGGGTTATCAGGAGGGGCTAGCTTGAAAGAAATTTTTTCATAACTTTTTGTGCCTTGAGCACAGCGAAAGGAATGTTAGTTAATATGTTCTTGCACCGATGGACAGGATTTTACGTCTCGTTCGAGCCGATCGCCCAAAGCGTCTGCGGTAACGTCTAAGTCATAATCAGTTTGGAGCCCTAACCAAAACTGAGGTGATGTGCTGAAGTAGCGGGCTAAACGCAAGGCAGTATCAGCAGTGATGCCTCGTTTCCTTTGCACAATCTCGTTGATCCGGCGTGGATGCACGCCAATATCCAAGGCCAAACGACTTTGGCTCAAACCCATTGGTTTTAGAAATTCTTCCATCAGTACTTCCCCGGGGTGGACGGGTTTCAGATTTTTCTTGTTCATACAAGACTCCATTTAGTGATAGTAGTGCAGGCATCTTGCCTGCTCGTTTAAGCTGTTTTTTCTTGTTCATACAAGACTCCATTTAGTGATAGTAGTGCAGGCATCTTGATCGTGCCATTCGAAACAAATGCGCCATTGATCATTAATGCGGATGCTATACTGTTCCGCCTGGTCTCCGGATAACTTTTCCAGTCGGTTTGCCGGTGGGATCCGAAGGTCGTTTAAGGTCACTGCGTTATTCAACATCCGCAGTTTACGCAATGCCACTTGCTGAAGATCAGTCGTCAGCTTGCGAGAACGCAGGCGTTTAAAGATTCTCTCCGTTTCGCTGTTTCTGAAAGACTTAATCACAAAATAATTGTATAACGTTAAACGCTAAACATCAAGCATCTAATTTTATTCACCTTTTGAGAAAGAAAGCAAAAAACAGTGAGAATTAACGGCCAAGATTAGTAAGTTCCTGGCCCTTATTGGAATGACAGCCGGAGGTTGCGGTGTTATAATCTAATCAAAGCTGGTAGTAAATTAACGTATTTTTAAAACTGAGCAAAGATATTTTGTTTACCGGTAAAAAATGCTATAATCAACTTATTTTATCATATTTGTGGATTTACGTCATTTTATTTAAGTTTTTTTCATATTTTCGGATTACAAC
>JJNX02000164.1 GCA_000681355.2 Peptococcaceae bacterium SCADC1_2_3 | reverse complement strand
TGAGCTCTTAATCGAAAATTGACCGCTTCCTCATCAGACAAGGAAAACAATTTTGCCGCAATCCTGTTTGTAACAAATTTCTTTAACGCCGCAAGGAATCTTGTTGAATTGTCGAATGCACTCGCAGACTTTAAATATTTTTCCAGATTAATTCCTGTTTCTTCAGCCAGGTCAGCATAATTTACCATGCTCAATTGCTTTTTAAGCAGCCTTGCCTTTTCGCCCCCGGCGAAACCATCTAAATCCCATTGAGAGCTTCCGACGCCACCAATCTTTTTTTCCGGAACAGTGGGAAGCCTGCTGTGATGACCTTTTACAGCAGCAGCCAGGATCAGAGTCTCTAGTTCATCCCATCCTTCATCCTGGGCTTTAACCAGGGTAAAAAGTAAAGATAATGCTGCATGAGATTTTTCACCGACGTCGCCTTTGTAATTCGGCGGGTCGGCAATGAAATCCTGAAAGGCGCTTGTCCCTTTGCCTAGGTCGTGCAAAAAAGCAAGTTTTTCCATGATGTCTTTAACTTGCGGGTTTATTGTTTTTTGCGTATGCCAGTCCCGGATACCCTGCAGCGCCTCGTTTATTTGTTCAATATGGGCGCGTAAAAACAGGTGAGGGTGGGAATTAATTCTTTTAGTCATAAAAACATCAAAACCTTCTTTCCTGCCAGATATGCCTCACCGGTACGCACTGCTACCGGACGGCCGCCCTTTTCCAGAAGATACCTGGCATGAGAAAAAACTCTTTCTGGCGTCACAGTCCTGGGCATACGCAAAAGATTGATGGCCAATTTTCCTTGATAAACATTTTCTATGTCTAATTGAATATTTTCCTGCCTGATCACGGTTTCGACCGAATAAGTTCCCTCCGGCAATTTTTCCGTTTCTATCGTTCCAGTATATTCAAGATCAGTCATCATTTCAGACAACCCCAGGCTTGGCTGAAAATGCCAGCGGTGCTCTCTAAGGCGCGCTTCCAATTTACCTTGATAAGGTTCAGGTAAAGCTGCCCATATTTCATACGATGGATTGAGCAGCCACTCCTGGGTAATCAATGTGGCTTTTTCGGGTCCGGTATTTCTATCTTGTTTTTGGGTTGATTTGACCATCCAGGGAAGTGATTCGGGGGGATCCTTCCGAAGCTTCGCCTTATGCCAATGCGTTACAGGAATGCTGCCGGCCACGGCAACATGCATCGGCTCAAGAAACTCTTGCGGTTGATCTTTGGCCAAACCCAACACTGCCCCAATGATCCCCATTATGACTGTCCTCGGGGGAACGGGGTAACTGAGCGCGCTTGCCCCCGCATCCGCCCGTAGAAAGTGACCGAAACGTCCATGTAATCGAAAATTAATAAGTTTCATCATAATTACTAACCTTCAGGCAAACCTTTAATTAAACTCTCAACTTCCAGTAACTCCCATTCTCCAGGTAATTCCGGCAATACTTGGATATCTTCTGAAAGGGCGTAGCGCACTGTTTGAATCCGCTCAGCCTGACAGGCAATTCTGGTTAACAGTTTACTTACATCAACATAGTAGTCCACCGGAGAAGACCAGGCCTTTTCCTCTACATCGCCGGTGGCCTTAAGCTGAATATAGTCGTGTAACCGGCCGAACTGATACTCCTCGCCTGGTTTATAATCTATACTGAGCAACAGGTGTGGAACCTGTCCCACCTTTGTGCGTGTATTTCCTGCCGAACGCACGCCGTGCCATAGAGATCTTAAAAACAGTTCGTAATCAGCGTCAGTCATTTTGGAGATCCTGGCGGAATGCTCATTGGCCACTCCCGAAAACCCGATTAAGGCATAACGGAGACCAAAATAAGTGGTAAAGGTTCCTTGTTCTTTTTCTTTTTCCTGTTTATCGGTTAGAGCGCTGGCAAAAATTGAAGTACCGTGAATGTCTACACTTTCCGCCTGGTGAAGTACTTCACCCATGTTGAGCTGAACGGGGCCGGTCATGGTCTTTGGTTTCGGTTTTGGTTTCCGTATTATTTCTTTGCCTGTTTTATCTTTAATAATTTCTTCTTTAAAGGCAAAGGAACTGCCGAAGAGACGGGCGTCAATAAATGCATCCAGAAGGATACTAACCAACTCTTCTCCTTCGGCTTTTTCTTTTTCTATTGTGTTCAGGTAATGCACTACCCGTCCGGTCAGGTTGGTCGTCTTACCTTCAACATTATCCACTAGGATAGCGTAGTCTCTGTTTTTTAAAAAATCCCTGGCAAAACGCTTCAAGCGCACATCCGTCACATAATAGGTCCCGTCCGGCAGCACCCGGGGACGGTTTTCGTCGGGATCGCCATTAGGGTTACCCATCTTGATGTCATATAAAAAAAGAAATTCCCTTCTGCCAGACAATGTATTCGTATTTTTTTCCATGAAACGGCAGTCCTTTATTTGTTCTTTGCTGGGCAAAATATCTGCCGTCATTGATTGCCCTAAAAG
>JJNX02000163.1 GCA_000681355.2 Peptococcaceae bacterium SCADC1_2_3 | reverse complement strand
GATTTAGAGGATTTAAAAGAGGGGGCGTAGAATTAGCAGGGGCGTATGGCAATATGCCCCTACCGGTTGTCTTTATGTGCCTTTGTGCCTTTGTGCCTTTGTGCCTTTATTTTACAACTTACCTAAAAATTCTTTAACCTGTCTTTCATAAAGGTTTTTTAACTTCAAAGCATCGTCAAGCACTATTAGTAATTTTCTTTTATTTAATCCTTAATCCTTCTTTTAAAATTTTCGGGGTAAGTCTATGACCTTCCATTTGAATAACATCTACTTCCCGACCTAGTTCAGAAGACAAAAACGCCATGGCTTTAAAGAAGTCGGCGTCTTTTAAGCCGGTAAACCCAATATCTATATCTGACTCCGGATAAAATGCGTAAGGCTTAACCAGGGAGCCAAAAAGATAGGCTTCTGTAAAACTTAACTGTTCGGCAAGCTTGTCTAAAGCCGCCAGAACTTTTTTTATTTGCTCCATTCTTAATACTTCTCTTTTTTCTTTTTTTGCCCTGATGATTTCATCAAGTAGATAGGTAGTAGAGCAGGCTTCTAGCCTGTTGGTGGAGCAGGCATCTCGCCTACTGGTAGAGCAGGCATCTTGCCTACTGGTAGAGCAGGCTTCTAGCCTGTTGGTGGAGCAGGCATCTTGCCTACTGGTAGAGCAGGCTTCTAGCCTGTTGGTGGAGCAGGCATCTTGCCTGCCAGTCATTTTTGTCTTTTTTAAACTTTTCATCTTTTTAACCCTAAATAACCTTAAATCTTAACCTTATTTTTTCTTTTAAGCCTAAGCCCGCTTGATGTATTCTCCTGTACGGGTGTCAATTTGCAGCACATCCCCCACGTTAATAAAAAGAGGAACCTGTACTACCGCCCCGGTTTCTAAAGTGGCCGGCTTGGTTCCCCCGGCTACCGTATCTCCTTTAACTCCCGGGTTTGTTTCTATGACTTTTAATTCTACAGAATTAGGAAGGTCTGCCCCAATGGATTTTCCTTGAAACAAAGAGAGAGTAATGGTCATATTTTCTTTTAAAAAATTTACCCCTTCTCCTAATTGTTCAGCAGTTAAAGTTATTTGGTCATAATTTTCCAGGTCCATAAAATTGTAATTAGTTCCGTCATAATAAAGGTATTGCATCTCCCGTCTTTCCACGCGTGCCCGCGGCACTTTTTCGCCGGCGTTGAAGGTTTTTTCTATCACCGCTCCGGTACGTAAATTTTTAAGTTTAGAGCGCACAAAAGCCGCCCCTTTTCCTGGTTTTACGTGCTGAAAATCAATTACCTGGTAAGCATCGTTATCCACTTCAATAGTTAACCCGGTTCGAAAATCATTAGTTGAAATCAATTGAATCGTCCCCCCCCGCAAATTATTAAGGACTCTTTTGGGGCCAGGGTAAGAAGGCGGCAACCCTCTTCTTCCACTAAAACCATGTCCTCAATTCGGACCCCACCCCAGTCAGGAAGGTAAATGCCTGGTTCTACGGTAACTACCATCCCTGGTTTTAAAATGGTTTCATTATCTTTGGCCAGGGCCGGGCTTTCGTGCACCGCCAGCCCTACCCCATGACCGGTGCTATGGCCAAAGTTTTCCCCCCAGCCGTGCGCTTCAATCACCTGCCGTACTTCCTTATCTATTTCTTTAGCCTTAATCCCGCTTTTAAGGGATAAAAGACCGGCTTTTTGGGCTTTTAAGACTAACTGATAAATTTCTTTTTGCCGGACTGTTGGCTCTCCTAAAACTACCGTGCGGGTAAAATCAGCGTAATATCCGTTATAGCCGCAGCCAAAATCAATTACCACCAGGTCCCCTTCGTTTAACGGTTTATCGGTGGCTGTACCGTGCGGGCAGGCGCTATTGGGGCCGGAGGCAACAATAAGCTCAAAACCAGGGGCGCTGCCCCCGGAGGAACGCATAAAAAATTCTAACGCTAAGGAAATTTCTTTTTCTGTTTTTCCCACCCGAAGGTAATTTAAAATATAGTTAAAGGCCTGGGTGGTCAGCGTGGCAGCCTTTTTTAAAGCCTTAATTTCAGCCGCATCTTTTACCTCTCTTAATTCTTCAATAAATTCCGAAAGAGGAGTTAATGTCCATCCGGCCAGTTTATTTTGTAGGTTCATAAACTGCTGATAAGTTAAAAAGTCTCCTTCGCAGCCTAAAACATTAACTTTATTTTCCGCCAACAGCTCTAGTAATGCGCTAAACAAAGATTCTTTTACCTGGACAACCTGCCAGTCCGGGCATTCAGCCTTAGCCTGGGCAAAGTAACGAAAATCAGCCAAAAAATACTTTTCTTTTTCAGTAATGACTAAAGCGCCGCTTGAACCGGTAAACCCGCTTAAATACCTTCTATTTTCCGGACGCATAATTAATACGGCCTCTATGTGATGCTGTTTTAATTTTTCCTGGACCCGGCAACATCTATCGTTCATTTCTTCTCCTCTTGTTCTTGCTCTCCAGCCAGCGC
>JJNX02000162.1 GCA_000681355.2 Peptococcaceae bacterium SCADC1_2_3 | reverse complement strand
TACGGCCCCTGAAAAAGCTGAACTTAAAGCAAGCCGCCTTTTGCCTCCTGAAAAGAACGAAATTTTAGTTAAAGCTCTTTTTTCCGGGGTTAGTGCGGGTACGGAGCGGTTAGTATACCGCGGGGAGGCGACGGCCGAAGACACCTGGGATACATCTTTGCCTACCGTGGAAGGCAGTTTTTATTTCCCCTTAAAATACGGTTACAGTAATGTAGGGGAAGTGCTGGCTTGCGGCAAGGAAGTAGTAAAGTTTAAGCCAGGGGATAAGGTTTTCGTTCTGGCCCCCCACCAAAGCCATTATGTGATCCGGCAAGAATGGGCCAATCCTTTAAAAGAAAGCATTTCCCCGGAAAAAGGGGTTTTCCTGGCCAACTTGGAAACCGCCATAAACTGTCTTCTAGATGCGGAGTTTCATTTAGGGGAAAATGTGGTTATATTTGGCCAAGGAGTGGTAGGGCTGCTTTTAACCCAGCTTTTTCGGCTGGCCGGAGCAGAAAAGGTTATTACGGTGGAAAAAGAAGCAAAAAAGCAAGGCGTATCTTTAAAGGTAGGGGCAGATTACTGTTTTTCCCCCGAAGATAAATCTTTTTTGTCCCTAATAAGAAATTTAACCAAAGGCAAAGGGGTAGATTTAGCGGTTGAGGCTAGCGGCACACCTGAGGCTCTGGACTTGGCCTTAAAAACAGTTGCCTTTCAGGGAACAGTGCTGGTTGTTTCCTGGTACGGAAACAAACCGGTCACCTGTTATTTGGGCAAGGAGTTTCACCGGAAAAGGCTAAACATAAAATGCTCTCAGGTTTCAAACCTGAACCCGGCCCTTGTTTATCGCTGGGATAAAAAACGGCGGATGGCTTTAGCCCAAGACCTTTTACCCAGGCTAAAACTGGAAGAGTTAATTTCTCATATTTATCCCTTCAAGAACGCACCGGCTGTTTTCCAAGAAATTAATCGCCATCCTGAAGAATTTATCCAAGTAATTTTTAAGTATTTCTAAAAAATTTGGGGGTGAAAAAAATGGATCTTTTATTTACGGTAGGGGTAAAGCGAGAATTTGAAGCAGCCCATAAATTAGAAGGTGATTTTGGTCCTGCCTCCTCCCTACACGGCCACACTTACCAGGTGGAGGTGGAAGTTTCAGGAAAAGAACTAGACAAGAAAGGGGTTCTTTTTGACCTGGGACACTTAAAGGAGAGCTTAAACAAGGTAATTGCCCCTCTTCACTGCCGGTATTTAAACGAACTGGAGGCTTTTAAAGCCAAAAACCCCACCGCCGAAAATGTAAGCAAGTATATTTTAGAGTGCCTTTTGCCGGAAATAGAAAATAAAAGCAAAAACATACAGCGGTTAAAAGTTACCGTTTGGGAATCTTCCTTTGCCTTTGCTTGTTGCTCAATAGAATTTTAACTAAGCGGTAAAAATTTTCTCCTGCCTCCTCCCAGGTTAAAAAAGAGGCTAGTCTTTGCTTTCCTTTTCGACCGTACTGCCGGCGCAAGTTTTCATCCTTAACCAGGATGGTAATGGCCTGACTTAAAGCAACAATATTCCCTGGGGGAACCAAAAGGCCTGTTTTTTGGTGCTCCACCACTTCCGGAATGCCGCCCACCCTGGTGGCAACCACCGGCAGACCAAAAGCCATGGCTTCAAGCAACACTAAACCAAAGGCCTCCTTTAATGAAGGGAGCACAAAAATATCCGCCCGGGAATAATATTGGCCTATTTCTTCTCTGGACACCTTACCGTGCCAAAAAACTTGTTCTTCTAGCCCGTATTTTTTTATAGCCCGTTTAATTTTTTTTACGTAAGTAACATTCAGGGTATAATCCCCAACTATATCTAAAACAAAAGGTATGTTTTTAACCAGGTGAAGAGCCGGAATTAAAAAATGCAGTCCCTTATGGGGCAGACAATTGGCCACAAAAAGCAGGTTTATTTTTCCTTCCCTAAGGGAATCTTTAACCTCGTCCTGCTTATTAAGCAGCGCCGGGTCATAAGCCGGATAAATTACCTTTACCTTATCCTTGCTTAATCCCATTTGGGTTATCTTTTCGGCGGTATAATTGCTGTTGGCCACGATAAGATGACTGTATTTAAGCATTTGTTTTTCCATGGCTTTGGTTAGGGGAAGAAAAGGGGGTTTTTGCACCAGCCATTGTAAAAGGTGAACTAGGGCCACAATTTTAACTTTTTTATGGACCAGGCGGTTAAATAAGAAAACGGCCGGGTG
>JJNX02000161.1 GCA_000681355.2 Peptococcaceae bacterium SCADC1_2_3 | reverse complement strand
ATATAATGGAAACAACTTAATATATAAAATAAGTTGTATGTCTTTCCCCAAAAAACGGTAGCGCTTAATTCTTTGACTTTTTCAAAGAAACGGGGGAACCAATTCCAGGGGTGAATCCTTTAGCCTTAAAAAAAGATTATCTTTAAAAGGATCTATTTGCGCTAAAGGTAGGGTTGCCCTTTAACCCGAACCCGTCAGCTAACTTCGTAAGCGTAAAAAGGGTATTTTTAAAGCAGGCTTTGGAATCTTTATCTTTCCCTGCCTTAAAAAATCTTTTTCGCTTGACTATAAACCCCTGGAGCGCTTCCAGGGGTTTATATTTTAAAAAAAGAAAGGAGGCCGGATGAAATATGCCCGTTGTAAAAAGCAGAGAGGAAAAAATAAATTTAAGGACAGGAAATCTATCTTTAATCCATGAGCCCGTCGGTTACCGGAAAAATTTAAGCGGCAGGATGGATGTTTCCCCGTCGGAACTCAAGTTCCGTAAGCCCTGCACGCAAGACGGCGCTGGCATCTGGGATTTAGTGCGGGAAACGGATGTCCTGGATTTAAATTCTGCCTATTGTTATCTCATGTTAGGTAAGTATTTTCCTGACACTTGCCTAGTAGCCGAATATGAACAAAAAATTATCGGTTTTGTTTCTGCCTTTCTTCTGCCTCAAAATCCGGAGATAGTTTTTGTCTGGCAGGTGGCCGTTGCCGGCTCTATGCGGAAAAAAGGCCTGGGGACAATGCTTTTAAAGGAGCTATTGAAAAGAAAGGCATGTGAGAAAGTGCGCTTTCTGGAAACTACCGTTACTCTATCAAATGTTGCTTCCCAATCCCTTTTTTGCCGGCTGGCAAGGGATACACGTTCGCGTCTTGAGGTAACGGTGTGTTTTCCCGCTAACCTTTTTCCTAAAAGTAACCATGAAACTGAATTTTTATTCCACATCGGTCCCTGGCAAAGGGAATTGATAAAATAATTTTATTAAAAGGTGAGGTGTTTTTTATGTCATTAAACAGGCAAATGAAAATATTTACGGAATTGGAATCGGAGGTGCGCAGTTACTGCCGGAGCTTTCCCACCGTGTTTACCAGGGCAAAAGGCTACAGGCTCTGGGACGTTAACGGACGGGAGTTTATTGACTTTTTTTCGGGGGCAGGTGCTTTAAACTACGGACATAACCATCCTCAAATAAAAGAAAAACTGCTCAAATACATTGCTGAGGATGGCATTACCCATAGTTTGGATATGGCCACCAAAGCAAAAGAAGAATTTTTAAAACGTTTTCAGGCAGTCATTCTTGCCCCCCGGAAAATGCACTATAAGATTATGTTTCCGGGTCCTACGGGAACAAATGCGGTGGAAAGCGCCTTAAAACTTGCCCGGAAGGCAACCGGCCGCCAGACAGTCATCTGCTTTACCAATGCCTTTCACGGAATGACCCTGGGCTCTTTAGCCGTTACAGGAAATGCCTTTAAGCGGCAAGGGGCCGGTGTACCTTTAAACAACAGTATTTTTATGCCCTTTGACAATTATTTGGGCAAAGATATGGATACGGCAGTCTATCTGGAACGTTTTCTGGAAAACAGCAGCAGCGGAGTCTCCCTTCCGGCAGCCATTATCTTAGAAACTGTGCAGGGCGAAGGAGGTCTTAATGCAGCCGGTTTTAATTGGCTTGGGAAAATTGCCCGGCTTTGCCAACGTCACAAAATTATGCTTATTGTGGACGATATTCAAGCCGGTTGCGGGCGTACGGGCCCCTTCTTTAGTTTTGAACCGGCCGGAATTAAACCCGATATTGTTTGTTTGTCCAAATCAATCAGCGGCTATGGCCTTCCCTTGGCTATAAACCTCATTAATCCGGAGATTGACGTCTGGTCCCCAGGTGAGCACAACGGAACCTTTCGCGGCAACAACCTGGCCTTCATTGCCGCTGCCGAAGCATTGACTTATTGGGAAGACAACTCTTTCAGCCGGGAGATTGCAGTAAAGGGCCAAAAAATATACCATTTTCTGAAAGAGGTTGTCCAAAACCATCCGGAAATTCAAGGAGAGGTACGCGGCAGGGGGTTTATGCAGGGCATTGCCTGCGGGGTAAGCGGGCTGGCCGAAAAAATATGTGCCCTGGCCTTTGAAAAGGGTCTGATCATAGAAACCTCCGGGCCAGAAAGCGAAGTGGTGAAGCTAATGCCGCCTCTGATCATTGATGAAGCCGGGCTTACCGAAGGTCTAAGGATTCTTGAAGCCAGCATTATAGAGGAAAAAAATAAGTTAAAAAACCCTCTTAAAAGGATAAAATTAAAGTTAAGGTCAAGAGATAATCAGGTGGCATCTGGTAATATTACGGCTTCTGATAAACCGGTATCCGCTTAATTTTAAGAAACTTAAAACATTTAAAGGAGGGAAAAGTATGATTATAAAAAATTTAGAGGAGGTAATAGGAACAGAAAATGACGTTGGGGCGGAAAACTGGCAAAGCCGCCGTCTTCTTTTAAAAAAAGATGGTATGGGCTTTTCCTTTCACGACA
>JJNX02000160.1 GCA_000681355.2 Peptococcaceae bacterium SCADC1_2_3 | reverse complement strand
CTGTAAAACATAGTACAGATACTCAACTTTTGCGGATTTATTATGAGTATTATTGATATCAGTTACTGGGGACAGATTTCTTCCCCTTTTTTTGTGCTTCTGGCGGGCATTGGTTCGGGATTTTTACTATTGGTCCTGCACCGGGATATTTTGCGGGGTAAGGTTCGTCACATATCCCAACCTTTCTTAATGGGGCTTATTTTAAGGTATGTTTTTCAATTGGATTCTCCCTGGCCCGTACTTTTAATTTTTGCCGGGATGACCTTTTTTGCGGCCAGGATAATTGCCGGCCGGGTTAAAAATAAAGAAATTCCTTTTATGGTTCCTACAGTGATTTCCATGATGCTTAGTTATATGCTGGTTACCATTATAGTCACGGCAATAATTATCCAGGTTAAACCGTGGTATGAACCAAGTTACTTTATTCCTCTGGGAGGTATGATCATTGGCAATTCCATGAACGCCATAGCTATTTCTTTAGAGCGGCTCTTCGGGGATTTGGATAAACAGCGGGAAATAATTGAGCTTTACCTTTCTTTGGGAGCTAATTACAGGGAAGCCTCGGCTGATATTTTCCGTCAGGCTATTAGCGCCGGATTGATTCCCTCCATTAACTCTATGATGGGAGTGGGCATTGTCTTTATACCCGGCATGATGACGGGACAAATTTTGGCCGGGACAGATCCTCTGGTATCAGTTAAATATCAAATTGTTGTTATGCTCATGCTGGTTGGTTCCACAGCTTTGAGCAGTACTTTGGTTGCCTACCTGGTCAGGCGCAGGTGTTTTTCTGCCGACCAAAGGTTGCTAATATAAAAAATTATTGTTGACAGAAAAAAAATCTGTTGTTATATTTAGAGCAATTAAATAATTAAATAAATGGAAATGGGTGCCCTAATAATAGGGATAAAAGTGAAGTCAGTGCAAGTCTGACGCGGTTCCGCCACTGTAAATGGTGAGCTGTTTCCGTATAAGCCACTTAACCTCACTTAACGGTTGTCTTAGGTTTTATAAGTTGCGTTAAGTGTTGTTTGGGAAGGCGGGAATAAAAGCAATGAACCATAAGCCAGGAAACCTGCCCGTGTCCTTTATTCACTTTACCACCTACGGTCAATAGGGGGGTGAAATAATTAAACAAACCTCTGCACCAGGCGGCAGGGGTTTAATTTTTTTTGCCTGGTTATAAAACCGGATGAGATTTTTATCTTAATTACTTCAAAGGTAAAGGAGGGAAAAACTGGTTTTTGACCTGCGTTCCCAGCCTGTCTTTAATTAAGAAATCAGGTATAAACCAGAATAATTATGCTTACGGCTTATAAAAAAATATTTTTAATCTTGGTATTGCTGGTTGTTTTATTGTTTTCTTCAAATAATGCCTACGCCATGCACATCATGGAAGGCTTTCTTCCTCTAAAGTGGTGCCTCCTTTGGGCTATTATAACCCTACCCTTTATAATTTTTGGTCTTCTTTCCATAAACAAAACGGTCAAGAATCATCCGGAAACAAAAATGCTGCTGGGGTTAGCCGGGGCTTTTGCCTTTGTGCTTTCCGCTTTAAAAATTCCTTCCGTAACCGGCAGTTGTTCTCACCCTACCGGTGTAGGTCTGGGAGCTATACTTTTTGGTCCCATGGCCATGAGTGTGCTGGGTTGTATTGTGCTTATTTTTCAAGCCCTGCTTTTAGCTCACGGGGGGATAACCACCCTGGGGGCAAACACCTTTTCTATGGCTGTAGTAGGTCCTTTTGTTGCCTATGGCGTATATAAGTTAAGTCAAAGGCTAAAGGCCCCTTTATGGCTGAGCGTTTTTTTAGCGGCGGCATTGGCAGATCTTTTAACTTATATAGTTACCGCTTTACAGTTAGCCCTGGCTTTTCCGGCAGAGATTGGAGGATTTACGGCTTCTTTTGCCAAATTTACGGGGATTTTTGCGCTTACCCAAATTCCTTTAGCGGTTAGCGAAGGGTTGTTAACGGTAATAATCTTTAATTTATTAACCGTATACAATAAGCAAGAACTGCGGGAATTAGCCGTTATTTCTCCCGAGGATATTTCTTCTAAAGGAGTGAAAATTTAATGAGAACAAAAAATATAATCCTGATTATTATTGTAATTATGTTGGCGGTTATTCCCTTATGGGTGAAAGGAGACGCTGAGTTTAGCGGCGCGGATGGACAGGCCGAGGTAGTTATCACCCAGACGCAACCTGATTACGAACCCTGGTTTAGCTCCTTATGGGAACCGCCCAGCGGGGAAATTGAAAGCCTGCTTTTTGCCCTGCAGGCAGCTATAGGAGCCGGTTTTATTGGTTACTTCCTGGGTTGCTTGAAGGCAAGAAAAGAAACAACACCTTAGCCAATATTTTAGATGGCTATAACCTTTGCACCTGTCTGCCGACAGGTAGGTTGGAAAATAAAGGCTAAAGATTAAGGATGTTCTTTTTTATAATGAACAGGATAGCCCTACTTTACGTTGTTACAGCAGCTATACTTTTTGGGACCAGTACCCCGTTGGCCAAAATTCTATTA
>JJNX02000159.1 GCA_000681355.2 Peptococcaceae bacterium SCADC1_2_3 | reverse complement strand
TGTTTATGGTAGCTTAAAAGTATACCACCGTAGTCATTGAAAAGTACCCCATCTCAAGATAAACTCACTGAAGTAGGTCACTACGGAAGTGAGGTATATGGGGGATATGATTAACTTGCTTCAAAAACAGGAACTCATTTTAAAACACTACCGGGAAGGAGAATCCCAGCGAGATATTTCCAGACAGACAGGTATCTCTCGGAAAACCATTAGAAAATACATTAATCAGTATGAAGAAAAGAGAAAGGAGTTACTTGGCTCACGGGAGGGAGCAGATAATAGCGCCCTCATCGAAGCCATTATCGAAGCCCCTAAATACACGGTAGGAGAACGCCCCAAACGGAAACTAACAAAGGAGATGGTCCAAAAGATAAAAGCTTACCTGGATGAAAATGAGGAAAAGAAAAAGAAAGGCCAACGCAAGCAACTGAAAAAGCCCATGGATATCTATGAAGCCCTCCAGGCAGAGAACTTCGACATCGGCTACAGCACGGTTTTACGTACGGTCCGCAATTTGGTACAACAACCGCAGGAAGCCTTTATCAAAGCCGTTTACCAGCCGGGGGAGGTCTGTGAATTCGACTGGGGAGAAGTAAAGCTAACAGTAGGCGGTAAACTCCAAGTTTTTCAAATGGCTGTCTTCACCTCTGCCTACGGCAATTACCGCTGGGCTTACCTGTTTACCAAGCAAGCCACGGAATGCTTCCAGGAGGCGCACGCCCGGTTTTTTGCCCACCTTGGTGGTGTGTACCAGAGGATGGTTTATGACAACATGAAGGTGGCCGTCAAGCGCTTTGTAGGCACGGAAAAGGAGCCGACGCAAGCCCTGCTCCAATTATCCCTCTACTACGGCTTTGCCTTCCGCTTCTGCAATATTCGTAGTGGCAACGAGAAAGGCCATGTGGAGCGGAGCGTGGAAGTTGTTCGCCGCAAAGCCTTTGCCTTCCGTGACACCTTTGCAACCCTGGAAGAAGCCAATCGTTATCTTCTGGAGGTTTGCCAAAGGGGCAACCAAAAGGCCCAGGAGGCCTATGGCGGCCAGAGTGCGGCGTACCGCTTGGCAGAGGAACGGGCCTACTTACTGCCCTCTCTACCCCCCTTTGACGCCGCCAGAACCCACCATGCCCGGGTCGACAAGTACGCCACCGTCATCGTAGACCAGAACCATTATTCCGTCCCTGATGTCTATGTAGGAAAAATGGTATTTGTGAAGGTCTACTCCGGACGCCTCCAGTGCTTTTTTGAGGGAAGCAAAGTGGCCGAACATCCCCGCCTTACCGGTAGCCATGAGTGGTCGATGAAACTGGCGCATTACCTGGCGACCTTAAAGAAAAAGCCTGGTGCCTTGGCCGGAAGTCAGACCTTGCAACAGGCAGACAAAAAACTGCAAAGTATTTACCGCACCTATTATAGCAAACGGGAGAAAGAATTCATAGAGCTGCTGCAGTACTTACATCAAGATAGCAGCTTAGCAGAGGTGGAGAAGAGCATCCAGGAATTGAGCCAGATCCACCCTGAACACGTGAGTACCGCTAAGATCAAGATTCTGTGTGCTAAAAGGAAGGAAACCCCGTATTCCCCTGCTATCGCTTCGGAGGAAACCCGGGATATTGCGGACCAGGCCCGGCGCCACTTGAAACTGTACGACGAACTGCTACAAGGAACGGGGGTGGCAATCGTATGAGTGTCACCCACCGAAAAAAATGGCACGAACTTATCATGGCCGCGACCAAAGAGCTTAGACTCCCCATGATTCGCCAGCACCTGGAGGAACAGGTGGCGGAGGCGATGCAAAAAGATGCCGGCTACGAAGAATTTCTGGCCTTGTTATTACAGCAGGAGTGTGATGCGCGCAAGGAATCAGCCCGCTACAACCGGATCCGGCGGGCCGAATTTACCCATAAAAAATACCTGGAAGGTCTTAGCGTTCAGGACTTACCGCAGGATGCGCAAAAAAAGTTAAAATTGCTTAAGAGCCTGGCCTTTATCCAGGAAGGGAGGAATGTGATTTTAGCTGGTAACGCGGGTACCGGCAAGACGCATATAGCCATTGGCTTAGGGACCCAGGCCTGCTTGGAGGGCTACAAGGTGTGGTTTACCACCGTACCTTTACTGGTGAACCAGATCAAAGAGTGCCGGTCGACCCAAACCTTACGAGCCTTCCAAAACCGGTTTGAAAAATATGATTTGGTCATCGCCGATGAGATGGGATACATCTCCTTTGACAAGGAAGGGGCAGAATTGCTCTTCACCCATCTATCTTTGCGGGCCGGACGTAAATCCACTATCATCACCACCAACCTCTCCTTTGAGCGGTGGGGAGAAATTTTTCAAGACCCGGTGATGACGGCCGCCATGATTGACCGCTTGACGCATCAAGCCTACATCGTGAATATGAATGGCAATTCTTATCGCATGAAGGAGACAAAGGAGTGGTTGGAGCAGCAAAAATTGGTTTAATTCTAAATAAATAGTTTGTTCTTTTTAGTTTAATGTGGCGTCATTTTCAATGACGATCTGGGGTAAATTTCAGTTGACAAATACA
>JJNX02000158.1 GCA_000681355.2 Peptococcaceae bacterium SCADC1_2_3 | reverse complement strand
AGAAGGGAAAAAAGAAGGGAAAAAAGAAGTGGCCAAAAACTTACTCTTGCTAAACATGGACATTGACAACATTGCCAAAGCAACAGGGCTGACAAAAGAAGAGCTTGAGAAACTGCAAAAACAACTGCAGGTCCATTGACAAAGGGGCAAGGAGGGACGGTTATTGCTTGCCCGGCAGCATTTCCCAATATCCTGCGCTCACCATGATAAAGATATCCCAGCGTCAAGCAAAACATGTCTTTTTCAATTGAAGACTGTTTTAAGGCAGAACAATGGGGACATTGATGATGAGGGTAGGAGTATCAAAAAACAGTTACTGTTTTGAAAAAAATCCTTTTGTGGTAAAATAAAAACAAAAAGGGTGAACCACCATAAATGCCACAAATTGATTTACCCGTCAAGCGTCTGGTTCAGCGCAGGTCTGGCGACTGGGTGAGATACTTAAAGCCGGAATGTCGGGAAGAATGGGTCAGACCATTTAAAAGCGAATACACCCCGAAGGTAGAATCAAGGCTGGATAATGTGTTTGAAGTGGAAGACCCCAGCGGCACCTACTTGATCAACTTTGAACCCATGGGTTATCATGACATAGCCCTACCTGCCCGGATGATGCGCTACCGGAGTGACATCTGGGAAGCAACGCTAAACAGCCAAAAAGTAACCCCTTGCATTTTCCAGGCCGTGTTCTTCTTCTACCCTGAACACGACAATAAAACCCACCGGCTCACTGACCGCTGGGGAGAAGTGGTAACCCTGGAATTCACCTACCGGGTGATCCGGGTTTGGGAGCAACCGAGGCAGCCTATAATTGAACAGAAACTCATCGGCCTCTACCCCTTGCTCCCGCTGATGAAAAGTGAAGCAGGGGAAGACGCAAAACAGGTTTTACAACAGAGCATCGAGGTGGTAAGCAAGATTGAGGATAAAGCCTTGCGGCAGGATCTCCTGGCCGTAATGGGCATCCTGGCTGGCGGTAAATACGCCGCAGAACTGGTATATTCGATGATAAGGAGGGAAATGGTCATGCAATCACCAATCTACCGGGAGTGGGTAAAGGAGGAACGGGCGGAAGCAGAAGAAAAAGGCAGGGTTGAAGGCAGGGTTGAAGGCAGGGTTGAAGGCAGGGTTGAGACAAAACAGGAGGTCATTTGCAAATTTCTGGCCAGAAGGTTCGGCATAGATTCTGCTGAAACACAAGAAAAAGTGCAGCAACTGACCAACCTGGAAATACTGGACAATGTATTGACGGAATTGTTTGTCGCAAACTCGCTCGAAGAAGCTCAGAATATCATTAAAGAAGGCCTAAATAAATACCTGCAATAAGCAGAGGCAAGTTGGGAAGGTTCTTGCTTGCCTGGCAGACTTTTTCATAATCCCAGACTCACCCTAATAAGATGTCGCAGCTTCAAACAAAGAGGGAAATTTGCCCACGGCCATTTTTATTATCGCTACAATCAGAACATATTCAGATCAGTTGGTGCTTATAAAATTGTTAGGTTTTGTAACTACTTAGGTTCATAGGGGCAAAGGCACAGAGGCACAAAGTGTTTTCATTTCCCTTTGTTCCTCTGTGCCTACCTGAATAGTTACTAGGTTTTTAACAAAACTATTCTTTTTCGAAGTATGCAGGGTGATTTAATATACTTCATTGTGTGTTCCAATTCCAAGCAAGAGAATATCATCTTCTTTTTGCTTTTCGCTCTTTACAAAATCAAATATTATTCGCCAGTCGTATCCAACACTGCACGCCCATGAACCTAATAATTTCCCTTTGAGTTTATGAGTTCCTAATTGTGGAGAAAAAGGGTCTTTAGACAAAAGTTTCAAGGTGTTTTCAATATTTTTAATCAGAACTGGATGCTTTTTGATAGTTCGTTTAAAAGCTTTTACAAAGGTTTTACCCCATATGAGCGTTCTCATTCAGCAATTTCTTTCATAAGGTCATTTACTGTACCATGACGTACTTCTCCTCGCATATATTCTTCTCTTGCTTCTTTGATATGCTCAGCAAGAATTTCTCTCCTTTGCTCTATAAGTCGACGTCGAATAATATCAATAAGATTTTCCTGTTGATCTTCGGGTAAAGACTCAACTATATCTAAAGCATCTTGAAATGTTACAGTCTGACGACTAGACATTGAAAAACCTCCCTATGCGTATACTTTTAATAACATGATATATTTTTTCCCTTTAGTTGTCCAGTAACATTACTTTCACTTATGGAATATTTTTATCCCCTTTTCCATACCTTACGGGCTTATTTTGTAGATAATAATCTTGGAACTAATAATTGGGAACTGGGTATTGACGGCAGGTGTAAGCCAAGCCAATATTTTACGGAATAACACTAAGGTTACGGCTACCATCGTTAAAGGCGACCGGGTAGTACAGGTAAAGATTGGTAGTAAGGTTATGCTAATTAACGGTGCCTCCATTACCATGGATGTGGCCCCTGAAGTAAAAGACGGCCGCACCATGTTGCCCTTCCGTTGGATTGCCCAGGCCTTAGGCGCCAGCGTGGAGTGGGACGAAGCCACCCAAACGGTAACCTTGAAACTGTAACCCTTAAATAAAAGGCCCTGTCT
>JJNX02000157.1 GCA_000681355.2 Peptococcaceae bacterium SCADC1_2_3 | reverse complement strand
GAAGGAGGTCCTTTGACTTACCTGTGGGATTTTGGGGACGGCACATCTTCTACCGAACAAAACCCGGAGCACTATTACGACCTAGCGGGAAAACACCAGGTTACACTAAAAGTGGTTGACGGCAAAGGCTTAAGCGCGGCGATAACTCAGGAAATAACAGTGGAAAGCCTGATTCTTTCGGTAACTTATCCTTCTTTCCTTGGCCAGGGTCTTCCCTTAAAAATAAGGGTAGTTGCCGCAAAAGAAACCAGCATTACCCTTAACCTGGGCGATTTTACCCAAACCAAACAGGGCAAAATAGTCGAATTTAACATTGATACCACCAGTTTTACTCCCGGCCGGTATGATTTAACAATCAAAGTGGAAAATGAAGAGTACAAAGGGGAAGTGAATATTTACAATCCCCTGGCTTACCAGGAAGTAATAAGTAAGTTAAAGGATCTGGAAAATTTAACAGAAAAAGAAATGCAAGAGATGGCCAACTTGACGGGAAGCACTTTAGTGGACATCGGTTACGACTGGCTGGCTAAAAAGACCAGTCAGGTTGTCCTTAACTGGATAACCAAAGAGTATGCTAAAGACTTACTGGACTATTTAACCGGCAACACTCTTCCTTTGGAGTTGACTGATGTATCTAAATCTGAACTCTCTAACTTCCATCAGTACCTCCAAGCCGCCGGTCTGGGAGAAAATGAAAGAGCAGCTTTTGGCGAGGCGGTGGAAATTATATTGCATAACTTGGACGATAACCTTGCCGAAGTCCTCGGTAAAACTCCGGGCAATGCCCTGGACTGGATTACCGAAGGAGGGATTTCCCCGGACAAGTTGAAAGAATGGCTTACGGAACATATCACCGGACCGGCAGTCTACAGCATTTTTTGCAGCAATAAGCAAAACCTGATCCAGGCCCGCACCGAAGGGGCAGCTCTAGGCTTACAGAACCGTATCTTTACTCCGGAAGAAATAAACGTAATTCAAAACACGCTGAACAAGGGTAAAAAAGCAATTCAAAATACCAGTGAAGAAAGGATTTACCGTCTTCAGATAGGCCCACTGCCGGTAATCAATAAAACTATTACTGCCCAACCCGCTTTGCCCTACTTTAAAGCAGCCCATCATCAGTCTTTAAACCCCGGAGGCTTTTTGGGATTAAACAAATACAACCCGGCCTGGGTATGGGATATGACCCTGGCCGACCTCCAGTCAGTTTTAACCATTGGGGCTGAACTGGGCTGGATTACAGCCACCCCGGATAAAGAATTCCAAGCCAAGTTCGCCTTTATTCCCATTTTGGTAAAAGCAGCCGAAGCTTATATTAAATACGTTAACATTTTAGATAAAACTTCACCCCCTATTATCAGCGGCCTTGGTATGGGAATGGGCACCGACCTGTTGGCCAAAGCCTTGGATTACAAACACGACAAGATTTTACAGGCCGCCTTAAGCGGCCAGAAAATGCAAGGTTTAGATCTTGCCGGAGCAAAAACAAAATCTTCTTCCTTTAAGGATACAGCTTACCAGGCTGGCCAGGAAAACCCGGCTTTAACCATTGCCATCACCCCGGAAAAGCCGCATTACGAACCTGGTGAAATGGCAAAGTTAAATATCAGCATCACCAACCAGAGCAATGAAACGATTGAAGACGCCCTGTGGTGGTTGATTGTCCCGGAAGAAAACCTGGTGGTTAAAGACGCCGTTTATCTGGCGCCTGCTTCCACCGTCAGCCAGACTTATGAATTTACGGTTAACAACCCCGGCCTGCATCTTGGCCAGGCCTACTTGACTGTATTTACAGATTTGGTCGCTCAAAACTATACCACCTTTACCGTAGGCGGGGGAAGCCAGAAAGGAGCCTTGTTAAAGGCAGGCTACCAGCCAGAGTACAGTCCGGGAGAAATAAGCCTGGAAGTAACCGTGCAAAACATTGGTCGGGAAAATCTAAACCTGATATTGCTCTATAACAATAGCTCTGTTCAATTACCAGAAATCCCAGCCGGGGAAAGCATAAAGCATACCTTAACCTTAAGTTGCCCGGAGCCCGGAACTTACACCGTTCCCCTGGCGGTAAAAGAAAATGTTGCTGAACAGGACACCCCCTTACTGGACGCCCAGTTGGTTACCTTTAAGGTTAAGCCTATAGATATCCTGAGTGCCTTTTGTACTTGCGATAAACCAGTATATTCAGTAGGAGAAAGAGTTTACACCACGGTCAGGATTGAAAACGCAGCGGGAGAAGAAGTCAGCGTTCCTTATATTTTAGAAATTAAAACGCCTTCCGGTCAGATAATCAATCAGAAAGACTTTATTGCCGACCAGTCGGGCACCTATCTTATCCGGGTGACACCAGATCTTTCAGGTTACGAAAATATTCCTGCCGAAACCTTCTTTTTGGTAGAAAGGCAAAGTGATTTAAAACTACAGGCTTTACTTGTTCCGGAGGGTATGGAGATAATCGTCAAAACTGATGCCGGCGGCCCGGTAAGCGGGGCAAAAGTTATCCTGGGAGAACAGAGCAAGTTTAGCGGCTCAGATGGCAAGGTAAAATTCATTCGCCCGTTAACTGCAGAAGTTTTTGTCCGGGCGGAGAAAACCGGCTTTAACCCGGTCCAGGAAATGCTTAACCTGACTGACCTGG
>JJNX02000156.1 GCA_000681355.2 Peptococcaceae bacterium SCADC1_2_3 | reverse complement strand
GCAAAACAGCGGATATGTCCCAAATAAGTTTTTTGAGTGTTTTTGGCAAAGCCCTTTAGCTCCATTGAGGTAATCATCAATTGAATAAAATCCTGCATAAAAAACACCTTCCTTTTTTACTTTAAAAGATAAAGGAAGGTGTGATAAACTGGTAGAAGAAAATTTAAAAAGACTACCGCGAAGCGGTTTAGTTCAACATCGCATTGTCGGAAGGCTGATGAAGAAATCCTTTGGGTGTCGCTGTCATCGCAGCACACTTACGAACCTAAGATAAGAGCTATCTAAGGCCTACTGGCGTCGCCAATGCTTGAACGTTAGCTGCTCATTGCGGGCAGAGAAAGGTAAAAAAAGGGAACAAAATATATATCACTCGTAAGTAATTACTAAAGCGATTTTTTATAAAACTGGTGAAAATAAGGGGTAGAAAGTATTTACAACGGTACCTGATAGCAGCCTAAGGACTTAATCGAAAAAGGGGTGCCTATGTTTGAAGTTATAGATTTCAGCGTCCATTTATTGCTAAAAATTGAGATTTTGAAGTCTCATGATATTAATATTTCAAAAGAAATCATTGAAGATATTGTCAGGTTTCCTGATAAAATAGAAATGGGTTACAAAGGAAGACAAATTGCTCAAAAAGGTTTTGATGAAACGCATGTTCTTAGAGTTATCTACGAAACAAAACCTGAAAAGATTTTAGTTATAACTGTTTATCCGGGAAGGAGGTCAAGGTATGAGAAAGATTAAATACAGCAGAGATGTAGATATACTTCTTGTTGAACTTTCAGATAAACCTATAGGTTATGCTGAAGAAGAAGGGCAAATTATTATCCATTTCTCTAAAAATGGTGAGCCTGTTCTCCTTGAAATACTTGATGCAAAAGATTTCATCCTTAATTCTCTTTCCAGTGTTATAAAAGAGAAAGAAGTAGCGATTCCGTAAAAAATGCGGTTTTTTAAAAGTACCCGCAACGGCAGATAACATGGCACAAAAGACTAAAGTCCAAACCCTGTCGGGCTTCTTTTGTGCCAATCAATGGGCGGGAAATTCGCTCGCTCATAAGCTTCCCACCCATCGGGGCGCGGGGCTTCGCCCCTTGATGGTCTCTGTTTGCTCGCTTCGCTCGCGAACTTCGCCCATCTTCGGGGGTTTGCGGTTTCGCTTCGCTGCACCCAAAGGGTGCGCTACGCGACCCCTTCGCAAACCCCGCGCCCCGTTATCTGAAAGCTACTATCAAAAGTAATAAGGGGCATCGAAATTATGCAATGGGTAGGGCCGTTTACAATTGAGAAGTTGCCGAATAATTGCCTTAATGATTCCTAACTATGGATTAAAATTTTAAATGAGTAAGATGTAGTGGAAACAAAATTTACGGCCAAATACAACCATTTTTGAACAAGAGAGTTATCTAGCCAGATATAGTAAAGCATTGGGCTATTAAGAAATCAAGGAATATGGTATCATTGGTATTAAAGAATATATCAAAGAGAGGGTTACTTCTATGAGGCAGTATAAGATTATTGTAGAAAAAAATCCTGATGGATATGTGGCCTACCCGTTAGGGCTTAAAGGCGTTGTAGTCGGGCAAGGGGATACTTATGAAGAGGTCCTTTCAGATGTGAAATCTGCAATCCGTTTTCATATCGAAACCTTTGGGAAAGACGTTCTTGACATTGATCCACCAATACTTGAAGCATTTATTGCTGAAGCAGGAGTAGAAGCTTAATGGCAAAGTTTCCTATTGACGCACCAAAACGGAAAGTTGTTAGAACGTTTGAGATTTTGGGTTTTCGTATGGTCAGAGAAAAGGAGCATATTTCTATGGAGCGGGAGAACCCAGATAGAACTAAAACCCTCTTAACCATGCCAAACCATCCGAAAATAAAAACTTCTACATTGAGAACGATTTGTACCCAAGCTGGTATCTCAAGGGATAACTTTCTAAATGCTTATGAAAAAACTTGATAGCAGCCTTCAGATAACACGGCACAAACGGCTGAAGTCGAAATGTCCCTTCGGAACACTTCGTCAGTGCTGAACAAGATGGGCGGGAAATTCGCTCGCTTCGCTCGCGAACTTCGCCCATCTTCGGGGTTTGCGGTTTCGCTTCGCTGCACCCAAAGGGTGCGCTACGCGACCCCTTCGCAAACCCCGCGCCCCGTTAGGCGCAATTCACGGTCAAAAAGTGGTATAATCTCTTTATGATTATAAAATAAAGAAGGGGATAGGTATGAAGACAGCAAAACAGGAGGTCAGTAACCTTCTTACCCGCTTACCAGACGATTGTTCCTTGGAAGATGTCCAGTATCACCTTTATGTTCTTCAAAAAATTGAGCGAGGTTTGAAAGACGTAGAGGAAGGGCGGGTTTACACACAAGAAGAGGTTGAGAAGCGGATGACAAAATGGCTCGGAAAATAATCTGGTCCTATGGAGCCATGTATGACCTTGATGCCCTCGCCGAGTACATTGCAAGGGATTCTTCTTTTTACGCAGCAGCATTTACCCAGCAGATTCTGGACGCAAGCCGTTCCCATAATGAGTTTTCAGAGAGAGGACGCGTTGTTCCTGAGCTTGGCAATCCTAATGTTTGAGAACTCCTTATCAGTGAATATCGCCTCATCTACAGTATAGAACAATCTCGTGTAGTAATACTGGCACTTGTTCATGGAGCCAGAGACTTGAAGGGTCTTTGGGAAAAAGAAAAAAGAGGTTGACCGTGAACTGCGCCTAACA
>JJNX02000155.1 GCA_000681355.2 Peptococcaceae bacterium SCADC1_2_3 | reverse complement strand
CTTCGGATTGGTTCGTAACATCCCCATATTGCTAAGGATATTCAAGCTACCTTGGAGTTATTATCTGAAAATGCGTTCAATCCTCTGCTAAAAACCCACAAGTTAAAAGGCAATCTTGAAAGTACGTGGGCATGCAGTGTAAGTTATGAATTGAGAATAATCTTTAAGTTTGTGGAATACAAAGCATCAGAAGCAATTCTTTTGGATACGGTTGGAACTCATGAAGAGGTTTACTGAATTTTTCGTAATTGCCTAACAAATCGTTGTAGCCGACCGTTTACAGAGGGGGGCTGATCTCAGGCGTTAGCAGGATAATAGCGACCTGACCTTTTTTTGATACACCCACACGAATCATTAGTCCAACTCTCCTATATTTTCTTTACTTTCAATTTATATTTTTTCTCGATACTTGGTAATTTCTTTAACCCAGACCCTAGTGGTTTTAATATACGGCTAAGTTTCTTTGAGGAAAAGTTAACAAAATCTTTACTTCCTAAAGGAGAGCCAAAAAACGTACCCTTTTTAGGGGCGTTAAATTTAACGCCCCTAAAAAGCCGCATGGAAATCTGTAAGGAAGGAACTGGTAAGACTTCTGCCGGAGAAATCGAACCTTTTCCGAAAGAGGGAATGCGGCGGCACTGGTCTTAAACCGTAAAATGGTGAGAAAAATTGCACTGTCAAGGGACCTGTCCCCATGACAGTTGTAGCTTATATGGCCTTATGAAGTCCAGGATTTCTTTAACTAAGGTGAAGCTGGATATCGCCGGAAAATAAATATAACGGGAAAGAACATTCCTGAAGGAAAAACAGATGTGCGGCTCCATGTATTTTTTGATGATGGAGGCTATAGTACTTCCCCCTGCTTTGATTCAGAAGGAAAACCCCCTCTCTGTTAAACCACCAATTAAATACGGAGAAATAATTAAAATAAGCGAAGAGCATTTATCTGAAATCACGGTTTTTGATACCCCCAAATGTATTAGGAAGATTCATTATGTTTTGTTAACTTATAGAACCCTTTTGATTAATTACTGATTACCGTGGATTGGTCCGCTACATTTCGGGCAAACTGAAAAATGCCTGCTCCCAAAATAAGCCAGGTTAAAGGACAGGGCCAGTCATACCCCCAAGGGTAGGATAACTGTTTGGGTTTAGCCATTTTAGTTCACCGTAGTGTTATTATTTATTCTATTCTACAGGTGTGGTATGATGATTTTGGTGCTAGCGCGGGTTCATTCAAGAGCCAGTCCATATTTTACTTCCAGCGAAGCCTTTAATCAACGTTTTTATTAAACGTTTATCCAGGTACTGCAGAGGCTTTTCAATGTTGGTCAATATTGGAGGGAAACAAGTTGAAAATAACTTATGATCCTCATACAGATTCCTTGACCATTATTTTCAATGACAGGCCGGTAGCTGAAAGCGATGAGGATAAGCCAGGGGTAATTATTGATTATGATGAAGATGGAAACCCGGTAGGAATTGAAATCCTTGATGCTACCAGGCGGATAACTGAGCCTACTGGCATCGAGTATCATCTGCTTCAAGCAAGGTAAGCGGCATCCGCCGGGCCCTACCCTGACTAAAAGAAGGGGAGCAAGAAGTGGTGAGCCTGCACTAACCGCCTTTCTAGAAATATAAGAACTGAAACTGCCCGAGAACTTAGAGCAATACCAGGATGACTTAATAAGGTTGCTGAGGAGGGAATCCGACCTATTTTTGAGGCGAATAGCAGACGGGTTTTAAGAATAAAACGGGAAGTAGCACCCAGAGCAGACCTGGTAATGTCAAAAGAACCGTCCCGTTGGCACGCGTGACAATGGTAGGTGGACCTGCTAATTCCGACGATCCGTAATACAAGCGTAGCCGCATAGCCAGCTGATATCCATTTATGAGCTATATTTACTTTATCTTCAAGTGATGGTTTGTTTTTTTTTAGAATATCCCGCAGGATCTCAATTTCCAGATACTTTTCACCCAGAAGCTTCTTTAGTTTATCGTTCTCGGCTATCACTTGTTTATGTTCCTGGGGCAAGGGAGCTAATTTATTGTATGTTTTATCCCCACACCTGCCCTGGGATTCCCTGACCCATCTGTTCACTATGGCTTGTGACAGATCATGCTTGCGGGCAACCAATGAACCATTCTCTACCTCAATGGCTTCTTTAATGATCTGCTGTTTGAGTTCTGGTGGATATTTTTGTCGCTGCATTTATTTTTGCCTCCCCTTTAAAGATAACAGATTAAGATTATCTGTCCAACCTTTTTTGGGGGCTAAATAGAAATGACCTTTAAAAATCATCCGGTCGAAGGTGCTAAGGGACCCTTTGATTTTATCGCTAAACTTGCTTATAATTTTCATCATAATCATTCCCTTTTCACGCAGCATCATTGTCGTTTCTATTATATAACGACATGCTTTTGATGTTAAGCCTTTTGGAGGCAAGTTTCCGTGACTGGGAACGATTATTCTTTATTCCTGATTTGATTGCAGCTA
>JJNX02000154.1 GCA_000681355.2 Peptococcaceae bacterium SCADC1_2_3 | reverse complement strand
CAGGATAATAAGTGTAGACCGTATTCGTATCCCCGTCAATAATGGTAATTAACTTCTTTCCTTCAACCGTACCTTCAGTTTTCATCTTCTTATCCTGCATCCAAATTTTACCGGTCATCATTTTACCTTCCGGCATGGTCAGGGAATAATCGCAAGACATCCCTTTGACTTCTTTTCCTTTTTAAAAAAATGGTAACCATAAATCCTTTTTATTAAAATTCCATCATTTATTAATATATTTAATAGTAGACATAAAGGATTTATATAGTAAGTTAGAGAATAACAAATTATTAGGTGCTTTTTATGGATAAGATGAATTCTTTTGGGGCGTATACTGCCCCTCCCTCCCCTTTTTTGGTTGTTTTACATATGATTTATGTCGGGAGTATAAAGTTGAAGGAGTAATTCTCTGCTCGCTCTCGTGTGGTCAAGACCGATTTAAAAATTATCCCCTACCCTGGTTTTAGTTTATAAATAATGATAGGTTAAAGAAAATAAATATGGAAGGAAGTGCTTGTATTCCTTATGCTTAAAGAAATAGATTGCCGGGGGTTGACTTGTCCCCAACCAGTAATTAACACTAAAAAAGCCCTGGAAGAAATTGAGGAAGGAACGGTAATTACCGTGGTAGATAATCTTGCGGCCAAGGAAAACGTAACTTTGTTTGCCCAAAATGCCGGTTGTGAAGTTAAAGTAGCCGAAAAAGAAGGGAACTATATCCTTACCATTAATAAAAGAAAAGCTTTTTCCGAAAAAATAAAGCCGCCTAAACCTTCCGAAACATTATATTTCATCACCTCTAACCAGTTAGGCGAAGGTTCGCCTGAATTAGGTCAAATTTTAATAAAAAGCTTCCTTTTTACCCTTACCGAACAACAATTAGCTCCTCAAACGTTAATTTTCTTAAATAGCGGTGTTTATCTGACCACTGCCGGTTCCCCGGCGCTGGAAGAATTACAGGTCTTAAGCGATAAAGGTACCGAAATTCTTTCTTGCGGTACTTGTCTGGATTACTATAAACTAAAGGAAAAATTGGAGGTAGGCCGGATAAGCAACATGTATGAAATTAACGACTATTTAACTAAAACAGGGAAGGTAATTACCATTTAAGAGGTGATTAAAAAATACCGGGGCACGCCCGGATATTATTGAAAGCACAGACCTGCCACCTCATGCTGCGGGGAAACAACCGATAAGAAGTGTTCATTGATGAAGAAGATAAAGCCAGAATCATTGCTACAATCCTGGAGAATGACGAGCATTTCACAATCTTATGCATATTGCGTGATGGATAATCACCCGCAAAAAAATAACCGAAACTTAACCGAAACTTAACAATTTCTTAACCAAAAAGAAGTTGAAGGCGTAGAAGTTATCGGCGAAGCTGGAAATGGGATAGAAGCAATAAAGCTAATTGAAGAACTGGTGCCCCAGGTGGTTTTTGTAGATATCGACCTTCCTGAAAAAAACGGCGTTGAGCTAGCCCAGGAAATATTCGATATCAACCCCTGGACTTTTATCATATTCGTCACAGCCTTTAGCGAATACAGAAGCGAAGCTTTTGAAGTCTACGCCTTTGATTACCTCGTCAAGCCCTTTAAAATGAACAGGCTTAGACAGACGATGGAAAGGATTAAGTCGTTAATTGAAGGAAGAATGGCAGGAAAACAAGTTTCAGATTCTGATCACCCTGCCCGTCTGGTTGAAAAAAAACTTCTATTTCGAGATAATTATGAATACGCTTACCTGAATCTGGATGATATTATTTTCATTACCAAAGAAGCACGTAAAACTATCATCTATTATATTGACGGAGTACTTAAGACAGACGAAAAACTTTCTTCCCTGGAAAAACAACTAGGAGGATACCCGTTTTTCAGAAGCCACAAGGGTTTTATAGTAAATTTAAAAATGGTTAAGAGGATCATACCATACGGTAGAGGCAGCTTTGAACTGGTCATGGCCAATATAGATAAAAGGCCACTTCTGACGTGGAATAATGCTAAAATATTGGAAAGTATGACCAACTCCAAAGTTCTAAAATCATTTTAGAGGGTTCATAATGAACCCTCTAATTTTTACTCTTTTTCCTTTTGCATTTTCAGACAGCGTAACTACAAAGATAGACACCAAAAAGCTGTTTTTAGACATAATTCATAGACAATTATTTTTATTAATGCTAAATTTCAAAAGTAGGGTGAAAAATACGGTATCCATCGTGACCTTATGACCAATACGGTCAAGCACCGAACCCTTGGTCTGTAGCGTGTTGGAAGATATGAACTTAACAAATAAGCGGGTTGACCCCCTAAAATTGGACAATATTTATTTCAGGAAAAAGAAACAATTCTCTAAGGGGGGGGGGTTGACTATAGACCAACCTGAAGGCTAAAGCCTAAAGGCAAAAGAAGGTGGAAGTGGTAAAAGATATTAAATGGTTTTTCTGTATTTATTGCTTTAAAAAGCGATGAAGTTAATGTGAAGAACGAAAGACATGCGCAAGGAACAAAAAATTACTAAAAATTTTTATTTAAGTTGAGGGTGAAACTTAATAGGTAAAAGTAGAAAAGTTTTTAGCAGAGACATGTAAGAGTTTCCGAGAATGTATGTCTATTGATATTGGGGGTGAAATTAAAAAGCAGAATAAAAGAAAGGTTTTAACGGAGGCTCAAGAGAGTTTACGAAAATCTACAAGCAGCGCAAGGAGTTGAATAATGCTGATGCCGATGTGAATGTTGCTTTTAACGAAGCGATCTCATCTACCAGGGGGAATTTATACCAGAATTCAGACTTGAACAAACCCTTTTATAC
>JJNX02000153.1 GCA_000681355.2 Peptococcaceae bacterium SCADC1_2_3 | reverse complement strand
AAAGGACCTCTACGGAGGTCCCGGCCCACTTTGATCTCTTTGTTGACAGTGCCGGCTTCATAGCCGTAATGAACGACCGGGACCCCGCTCATGAAAAGGAGATTGAACTTTGGAACCTGTCCATCGAGACCGGTAAGCTCCTCGTAACCAGCAATTTTGTCATCGGCGAAACTTATACCTGGATGCGGCGTAGATCAAATCTTTACTTTTGATCAGCATTTTCTCGCCGCAGGCAAGGTAATCAAGCCATAGCCGGCGAATAACCCCAAATGCCAGGGATAATCGCCCGAAGCATAGGGAAGCAAAAAGAACTTCCCTATGCTTCCTTCAAATGTGATTTATTTTTTGAAGCCAGTGTGGCAGGTGGTATTCCAATTATTAGACCTCTTAAGCAACCCCCACTGGCTGGAGCCAGTGGGGGTTGCTTTAAGTGGAGCAGGACCTGCCATAATAGCTTTTGCTGATAATAATTTTAAATTAATTGCAAGGGTAATGAAAGAGACTTTTCGAGAAAGTGGTGTAAGAGTACGGGTAATGATTTTGAACCCTACCTCAGTTGGAGTAAGAGTTTTGGAACAAAAGTAAGATTAGGATAAAAAGATGCTAGGTATAGGAATTTGAAAATTTTAAAATTAAAAGGCTAAAGGATAGGGATACAGGATGTTAATTGTTCAGAAATATGGAGGGAGTTCTGTTGCCAATGCGGAACGAATCCGGCGAGTAGCTAGAAGAATAGTTGAAACCAGTCGGCAGGGCAACGACGTAGTGGTGGTGGTATCGGCTATGGGAGATACTACCGATGAGTTGATTAACCTGGTAGGTGAAGTTACGGAAAGTCCTCCCGAACGAGAAATGGATATGCTTCTTTCTACAGGGGAACAAATTTCTATTGCTCTTTTGGCAATGGCTATCAAGGATTTGGGAGTAAAAGTTGTTTCACTTACTGGAGCACAGACAGGCATTCTTACAGATAATGTTCATACAAAAGCCAAAATTCTTAAGGTTAATACCAATAGGTTGCAGGCTGAGCTGGCTGAAGGCAAGATTATAGTGGTAGCTGGCTTTCAGGGAGTAAATGCAACCAATGATATTACTACTTTAGGAAGAGGTGGATCGGATACTACAGCAGTTGCTTTGGCAGCAGCTTTACAAGCCAGTGTTTGCGAAATTTATACAGATGTAGATGGTGTTTTTACGACTGATCCCAGGTTAGTTTCAGAAGCACGCAAGCTTGATTTTATTACATATGATGAAATGTTGGAGCTGGCTCATTTAGGTGCAGTAGTATTGCATCCTCGTTCAGTTGAGCTTGCTAAGTTATATAATTTATCAATACATGTACGCTCCAGTTTTAATTTTAACCCTGGTACAGTTATTAAGGAGGTTGGTGAAGTGGAAAAATCACTGATTGTCACAGGCGTGGCTTATGACCTTAACGTTGCTAAGATTGGTTTATTTGACGTGCCAGATCAACCAGGTATTGCCTGGAGGATATTTAAAACACTTGCAGATGAGAATATCAATGTTGATATGATTGTCCAGAGTTTCATGCGTGATGCTCGCAATGATATTTCCTTTACAGTTAGTAAAACTGACCTTAAGAGGTCACTTGCTGTTATAGAACATATTAAGGATAAAATTAATATAAAAGATTACTCGTTTGATGATGAAGTGGCAAAAGTGTCTATAGTAGGAGCTGGCATGATGAGCAATCCAGGTGTAGCCGCTTTAATGTTTGAAGCTCTGGCAGAAGAAAACATTAATATTGAAATGATCAGCACTTCCGAAATTAAAGTTTCCTGCGTAATTAAAGCAAAGGAAACAGAGAAAGCAGTGAAATCCCTTCATAAAAAATTTAACCTGGCAGTACAACAAACCGGACAGGTGATTAACGCATAGATTTAGAAAAATGGTTTTGCCTTGTTTCAAAGCACATAATTTGCTAAAATATGAGCACAAGCACACAAACAGGAGGCGGTACTGATGAGTCTGCCGGTAAGAGAAATTGAGATTCCACAAAAAGAAGTCTATACCTATGCGGATTATGCCCTGCTGCCTGAAGGCGCTCCTTATCAATTAATAGGAGGTAAACTGGTAATGACTCCTGCACCAACCACTTACCATCAAATCATTTCGATACGCTTAGAATTAAAGTTTGCTAACTTTGTGAACGAGAAGAATTTGGGCTTGGTCCTTGATGCTCCCATAGATGTATACTTTGGAGAAAAAGAAACCTACCAGCCGGACATTATTTTTATTGCTCAAGACAGGTTCCACGTCATAGAGCCTGCCAGGATAAATGGCGCTCCTGACATGGTGGTTGAGATTTTGTCTCCCTCCACCGGTTATTACGATTTGAAGAAAAAAGCCAGAACCTACGCCAGGTACGGGGTGAAAGAATACTGGATCGTAGATCCGGAAGATAAGAGCATCGAAGTATACAAGGGTCAGGAGGAAAAGTTCGTGCTCGACCAGCGAGTTGAAGAGGAAGGCAAGATAAAATCGCTGATTTTGGACGGTCTGGCGGTAGAGGCAAAGGAAGTTTTTGCTCAGATATAAAAAGGGAGATAAAGGGGACGGCAGACTGTGTGAAAAGTGTAAAAAAGATGAAGTTATCTTACCAGATATACCAAAACTTGGGGAAACAAAAGAATCAAAAATAGAAAAAGTAATTTATCCGTCGGGCTGACCCCCTAAAAATGGACAGTTAGTCTTTGTTGATAAAGACGACAACAGTTGCATACGCTTCGGCATAGCCGGCAAACTCATGTTGCGATAGGCATTCCCCCTCTAAAATAGCGTTAAATGATTCAATATGAGCGTTTAGATTGGGCGTTTTAAAAGGGATCCTTTC
>JJNX02000152.1 GCA_000681355.2 Peptococcaceae bacterium SCADC1_2_3 | reverse complement strand
ATTTCCCGAACTTACGCACCAGGAGATGGAGCAATTTCTTCAGTCAGAAAATAGAATTCAACCACCACTAACAGGCAACTGTATTAATACCTACCAGATGTAAGCCAGAAATAAGAGGTTGATGTTTGCGGAGCACGGGAATGAATACGGGTGGGTTAAGACTAAAGTGGCTGCTGCAGCATTGCCAATTTTTATTCTTATCAAAAGAGCAAATCTAAAAATTCTTTTGCGGTAATAATATTTATACCCTCCCAAATTCCCAGGGCAAGCAAATGATGGTCGCCAGAAATAATATAATCCGCTTTACCTTCAACAGCGCAGACCAGGTATTTATTGTCACTGGGGTCATTGGGAACTGCCTCCAATTTTAATTCTTCCGGCGTAAAATAAGCAAAAGCAATCAGATCATCAAAGAAGAGGTCAATTTCTTCTTTTTCTAACCCATGAATTTTTTTCAGCTTTGAATAAAGCAAAATTCGCTTAATTTCCTCTACAATGCTTTCCGAAACAACCAAATTGTTTACTAACGTCTGGCGGTACATCCAGTTTTCCACAGCCAACCAGTTTTTTATGATTGCCAACGATTATGGCTTAGACACCTACCGCATTTTTGAGGCCATGACCTATAAATATCCCCGCACCCAGGGGTTACCCAGGCCGGGTTTTACGGCAGAGGAGGAGTATTTTAATGAAAATATTAGTTACAGGTGCGGCTGGTTTTCTGGGGGGTTACCTGGTAGAAGAATTGCTTAACCACGGTCATGAAGTGGTTGGCTTAGATAATTATTCAAAATATGGCAAGGTGGAAAAAAGTTACGACCATCATCCTCATTACCGGTTATTTCAAGGGGACGCCAAAGATGTTCAGCTTCTCAAGGATTTAATAACCGATTGCGACCAAGTGGTGGCCATGGCCGCTGTTATTGGGGGGATAACTCTTTTTCACGAATATGCTTATGACCTTCTGGCGGAAAATGAACGAATCATTGCTTCTATTTTTGATGCTGCCATCTGGGCATATAAAAATAAAAAATTAAAAAAAATTAACGTCATTTCTTCTTCCATGGTTTTTGAAAGTGCGGATATTTATCCTACTCCGGAAGGGGAACAATTAAGGTGCCCCCCGCCTAAATCAACCTACGGTTTTCAGAAGCTGGCCTGTGAATATTTTGCTAAGGAGGACTGGGAACAATATGGGCTGCCTTACACCATGATTTGGTATTGTCGATGAGATGTTTAAAAGGATTAACCAGGGTTACGATATAGTCTGTGGCTCCCGCTATATGGAAGGCGGAAAGCAAATTGGCGGCCCAAAGTTAAAAAAATTTCTCTCCCGGCTGGCAGGGGTATCACTGCACTTGTTTTCAGGTATCCCTACCCATGATATCACTAACAGCTTTAAGATGTACCGTAAAAGCGTTTTTAAGGATATGCAAATAAAAAGCAGTGGCGGGTTTGAAATAGGCATGGAAATTGTTGTTAAAGCATATTTAAAAGGTTATAAAATTACCGAGCTACCTTCCGTATGGCAAGACAGAACTGCCGGGGAATCAAGGTTTAAAATTGCCCAATGGCTGCCCAAGTATATTCGTTGGTACTTACTTGCTGTTCAGGATAGATTTAAAAAGAAGGGTGGTAATGAGCATTATGGAATCAAGCGTTAAAAAGTTATACAAAGATAGATTTAACCTGAAGGAAATGGAGCAAAAAAACAGGTTATGGAAGACCCTTTGCAGATGAAGTTTTAAAGGTAATTATAGAGTCATATCGTGTTCTTAAACGGGGGGGGTAATCTTAATCCTTCAGCCAAATATAAAATTTGCGTATAAAGAATACTAGGATTTTTTCGATGTGTTCCGATAACATTAAGCCCTAAAGCCTTTGCCTGTATTCTTGCAACCCTCTCGTCGATCAACACCTGATTGATCTCTTTCTCTTTCGCAAGAATAATAACTTCTGCCTCTCCCTGATCCAATTCATGTAAAAGTTTTATCTTCTCAATATCGGAAACTTTTCCAATCTTTATCCACGGTGATCCTTCAAGTTCATGAATGCCTATACCCCGCTTCCCTCCGGCCATAATTATAACCATTCCTTTCTAGGCACAAAACATTAATGAAAGCATTTCTTTCAGACTTTCATCTCTGACATCCATCGGGATATAAACATCATGGTAAAGTCTTTCCAGTAAACAAATCTGGCCGCAAACTGAAAGGGAAATCCAGGGAGAAGTATTTACTACAATGCCTTTTCCTTTATTGATCACTTATTGCTTCCTCTATGATTTCCTCTAACTCCATCTGAAAAGGAGAAACCTTATATCTTCCAAGTCTCAGCAGAAAAACTACCCTGTTTAACCCTGCTATCTTTGCAGCCTTGCCAGATGATATCTTTCCGAGTTCATATAATTTTAAGGCAAGAAGATACCGGGCTTCTTCCTCAAATTCCTCTTTGCTTTCCTTAAGGGAAAGTAGAACATCGTCGGTATATTTTATTTTTATTATGTTCTCCTTCATAATGACCAATCCTCCTCTTATATAATTGCCTAATTTAAATAATATCCCTTTCCCAAACATTTTACCACTACTTTTTTTCTCCTGGAAGTTTACTGGTAAATATTCAAGAATATTTTACAGTAACGGAAAGATATTTTCTTCAAGGGCGTAGAAAAAATTCACCTTATTGAAATAAAAGCGAAAAAATATCTTGACAAAGTTAGCCACCTTAATGTAACTGCAAACCTTCTGGGTAACACCCTCCTTTAACCTATTTAAGAGAGCTTCATCTGTTCCAAGATATTCCAAGATAACAGACCTCGGTTTGAGCTTATTGAGCTTCTTTTGCTTGAATTCCACAAATAGCTGTGCTATAATGTTAACAGAATAATGGCTAAAGAGGTGGAAAATATGAGCTGGCAAGATAATATCATTACAAATATTAAGCCTTCTACGGCAATTCGGCACGACTA
>JJNX02000151.1 GCA_000681355.2 Peptococcaceae bacterium SCADC1_2_3 | reverse complement strand
TAAAAAGCCAAAAAAGTTTACAAAGCAAAAAGCTTACAGCATTTAACTGTTTATTTTTTGGTTTGCTTTTTGGTATAATGGTTATGTTTTTTTGCTTGAAAGTTAAAGGAAGGTGAATAATTAAGTGCTACCAACCCCAAAAAAGTTTTTTTTAACCTGTGCGGTCGCCGAAGGAAAAAATCATTTAACGGCTTTTGATAATGCTCTCTTAAAGGCTCGAATTGGGAATGTCAATATAATTCGGGTGTCCAGTATCTTGCCGCCAGGAACAGTTTATGATCCCGGTCTTTCTATTCCACCGGGATCGCTGGTGCCTACCGCGTACGGGTATATCATCAGCGATGTGCCGGGCGAAATTATTTCTGCGGCCGTTGGCGTGGGTTTTTCCAAGAGCTCTTTTGGCCTTATTATGGAATACGCTAATAAATGTTTGGAAGAAGAGGCCCGTCAAAAGGTAGAAAGTATGCTGCAGGAAGCTTTTGCGGCGCGTGATATGTCTCTTTCTGAAATAATGATCGTTTCCTGTACGCACCAAATAGAAAAAATTGGGTGTTCTTTGGCCGCTGTGCCCATGTGGTATTAAGGGAGGAGGGGTGTAGAAATGAATTCCTGGTTTACCGAATTACAAACAAAGGATATGGCCTTAAGTTGCCGGGTGACGGAGATACTTCATCAGGAAAAAACGCCTTATCAGGAACTGGCCGTGTATAATACCGTTCCCTTTGGGCGAATGCTGGTTCTGGATGATATTATCCAGACTACGATTGTAGACGAATTTGTTTATCACGAAATGATCGTCCATGTGAGCTTATGTACCCACCCTGCGCCCCGGCGGGTACTGGTTATTGGCGGAGGTGACGGGGGTACTATTCGAGAGGTTGTCAAGCACCAGGAGGTAGAAAAAACCACTTTAGTGGAAATTGACGGACGGGTAATTGAAGCCGCGCGTAAATTTTTACCTGAAATAAGTTGTGGCTTAACTGACCCCCGGGTGGAAATAATTGTTGACGATGGAATCAGTCATGTGGAGAAGAATAAAAATGCTTACGAAGTAATTATTATTGACTCCACTGACCCGATAGGAGCAGCCACCGGATTGTTTGAAGCTGCTTTTTACCAGAATATAGCTGAAGCCTTGACTGAAGATGGTTTGTTTGTGGCCCAAACCGAGTCTCCTTTTTTTAACCGTGATTTAATTAGGCGTGTTAACCGGGAAGTGGCGGAGATTTTTCCTTTAGCCCGCTTATATCTGGCCAATATTCCTTCTTATCCGGGCGGTTTATGGACCTTCACCTTGGGTAGCAAGAAGTATGACCCGTTAAAGGTAAATAAACGGATTTTAGCTTCTTTAAATACTAAATACTATAGTTTAGAGGTCCATAAGGCGGCGTTTACTTTACCCCTGTTTGTAGCCGCTTTGACTAAATAAAAAATATGGAACTTAAAAATAATAAATATTTTTCCCATATTAAAGAAGGGCTAATAAGCAAAAGCACCGGATTTATAGGCAGTACCGAAGATTATTCTTCGGCTTCTCTGGTTATTTTAGGGGTTCCCCTGGATTGCACCGTTAGTTTTAGACCGGGTACCCGCTTTGGGCCGCAAGAAATCCGCCTCCAAAGCGAGGGGCTGGAAACTTACAGCCCTTACTTAGACCGGGATTTAAATGATTACGCTTATTGTGACGCAGGAAATATAATTTTACCGCAGGGTCAGTTGAAAGAGTGTTTCAGGCGGATTCAAGTGATCATAAACAACCTTTTAGAGGGAGGTAAGTTTCCCTTTTTTTTAGGAGGGGAACATTTAATTACTTTACCGGCGGTGGAGGTAGTAGCGCGGTTGTACCCCGATCTTGCGGTATTGCAGTTTGATGCCCACGCTGATTTGCGGGACGTTTACCTGGGGGATAAATTTTCCCACGCGACCGTAATGCGCCGGATAACGGAAATAATTGGGGGGAAAAATTTATTTCAATTTGGGATTCGCTCTGGAACAAAAGAAGAATTTATCTTTGCCCAAAAAGAAACTAATTTTTTTCCTTTTGAAGTAAAAGAGCCTTTAAAAAAAGTAAATTCTTTCTTACGGGGACGGCCCGTATACATCACTTTAGACATAGATGTATGTGACCCGGCTTACGCGCCGGGGGTAGGTACTCCTGAGCCGGGAGGTTGTACCCCGCAAGAATTAATTCAGGCGCTGCACCTAATGGGGGCCCAACAGGTTGTGGGTATGGACCTGGTTGAAATTAACCCTTTAAGCGATCCAACCGCCCGTACCGCTGCTTTGGGAGCAAAGTTAGTCCGGGAAGCAATTTTAAGCTTTGGTCGCCCCTGTTTATAAAAATTTAGGTAGCTTCTTTTGAAAAATCTTATAAAGTAGTTGCCTCAGATTTATCTATTGGTTCATCTTTGGTCGCTTCTTTTTTAGATTCACCAAATTTTGCCAAGCCTTCCGCGTAAGCCCGTAATTTTTTATCCGCTAGGTAGTACACCGTTCCTTCAGGGTAACCACCCTTTTCTGGTCGGGGAAGCGCCGGTACCCCGGTAAGCAGGCTGATTCCTTCTTCGATGGTTTTTATGGCGAAAACGTGAAAAAGATTTTTTTGTACTGCTTCCACCACTTCGTGTTTTAGCATCAGGTTATCTATATTTTGGTAAGGAATAATTACCCCTTGTTTGCCGTTTAGACCTTTTGCCTTACAAACAGCATAAAAGCCTTCAATCTTTTCGGTTACGCCACCAATAGGCTGAATTTCGCCGTGCTGATTAACCGAACCAGTTACGGCCAAACCTTGCTCAATGGGCAATTCAGTCAGGGCAGATAATAAGGCGTAAAGCTCGGCGCTGGAAGCGCTATCTCCCTCAATTGTTTCGTACAACTGTTCAAATGTAAGGCGGGCAGATAAACGCAGCGGCTTATCCTGGGCAAAACGCTCCCCTAAAAAACCAACCAGGGTAAGAATTCCTTTGCTGTGAATATTGCCGCTCATTTTTG
>JJNX02000150.1 GCA_000681355.2 Peptococcaceae bacterium SCADC1_2_3 | reverse complement strand
GGTTAAAGGCTACATATAAAATTTCTATTGCGGATGCCGTGGCAGTTGCCCAGGCAAAAACAAAGCATGCTTTGCTTGTTACTGCCGACCATCATGAATTAGACCAATTAGAGCAAGACAATGAGGTATATTTCTTCTTCAAGCTTTTCTATTAGCAAAACTGCGTAATCCTTTTTACGCAACAGATCAATTAAGATGTCTGTATCTACGATTAATCCACCTTCCACGTTCTCCACAACTCCTTAAGGCTATCTTTAATTTCTTTCTCCTCCTCATCACCCATCACCCAAGCACCTGCAAAATCGCTTGGTTTTTTTCTATACACATGTGATAGTAAATCTTCTAGTGCATCGTCTACCGAGACACGCTTTTTTAATCGTTTACTGAGAAGATTCGTGAAAGCATTTAATTCCGTATAAACCTTAGGACTAACCTTTATCGTTTTAGACTCTTCCATTTTCATCTACCCTCTCATATTTAATTAACAATTCTTCTGCTTGTTTTTATATTGCTTTTATATTATACAGCGCCTCATCTATTTCTCCCAAATAGCTCTCTGCCGCTAAGCTGATAATTATAGTAACTACGCCAGCTTCGCGGCATATTTCGTACATGTCGTGACCAGCAAAGGCATCCTCTGCTTTAAAGGAGTGATTTCCCCCGTTGGATTCCCCTAAGATCACCCTGCCGGCCCTGCTTTTCAAAAGCTCCAGCAGGCATTTTAAGAGTACCGGGTCGGTGGTAATACCTTCTTTATAGTAAGGAAAGGTGAAATTTGGCTTGACAAAAACAACGGAATCTTTTTGCACGTGCTTTTCCCACTGGATATAATCAAGAGCTTTTAGAAGGGTTGCTTTTAAATCGTCTTGTATTTCTTCGATGAAGGCTAAATGCTTTGGGCTCATTAATTAAGACTCCTTATTACCAGCTACCAGCCCTAGAACATCCTCCAGGGTTCCCATTCTTTCACATTCTTCCAGAAATGCTTCAACTGCTTCGATTAAAGAACGTTTAGCCTCTTCCAGACTATCTCCAAAACTGGAAACATTGAGTTCGGGACACAGAGCTACATAAACATTTTCTTCCTTAAAAAATTCTGCGCGTAAATTTACCATCTGCCCCATACATTACTAACCTCCAAAAAATTTTAAAGTATTTTAACGTATATTTATTTCCTTACTCCCCAAGCGAAGTTCTTTTAAAAATCATCCTCTTTTTATTTTCCTGTCATTATTTTACCACCCGGCGTTTAAATTTGCTATTTCTTATCTATACCCCCGCACGGCGGAGGACATGCCGGGGCCGAAACTGGCGCCGGCTTCGATTTTATCCCAGTTTTGCTTAAACCAGTCGATGGTGTGGGCCAGACCTTCGGCAGGTAGCATTCATCATTTAAACTCCTTGTATTCATAAACAGGTACGGTTATTTACCGCCAGGCTTAATCAAATATTTCTTCCTCAACTTCATTATTGATTACCAGGCGATCGGCTTCTTTGAGCTGCTCTAAGTTCGATTTTACTTCTTCTCTACTCTTTAACCCGCTTCTCCAAAGCGCCCTCAGAATTGCCTGCAAGGATAAGACTGTTACCCCTTCCTCTTCAGCAAACCTTCTGGCTACTTTATCGTTAGTAGCAAATATATAACCTTCTGCTTTACATAATGCTATGGATTCCAATTCCCCTCTTCCTAAGCCAGTGCTGTGGTTGGTAAGAGCATTGTAAATTTCTAGCGCTGAGACGCTTATGATAACTGTTGATATTTCCGAAAGAATTCTTAAGGAAAATGTATATCCATACTCCAACGGTATTGAAATTTCATCCTTGACTCTGGGTGTCATGGCTATTCTTTCTTCCCCAAAAAGCTCTTTCAAAAGAGAAATCTGATCAATCTTGGCAAACATACTTAAAACATCAGAATCTAAGAGTACTTTCATTTTCCTCTTAGCTCCAAAATCTTTTTTGTCTCTTTTCTAACTTTTTCTGGCCCTGCTGGAGAAACACTAATGCGAATATTTTCCTCTCTAAGCAGTTCTTTAAAATCTTCCAGGTTTAAACCTGCTATTTCTGTTGCCTTGGAAAGCGATATCTTTTTCTCTTTATACAATTCTACAGCTAACTTTCCCTTTAGTTCAGGCTTACTTCTTAGCAACGAACGCAGGGCATCGCTGATTAACTCCATCTTACTGGAATAGATACCTTTTTCCACTAATATTTCCATGTTATCTAAAACCGTTCTTTCCATAATTAGTCACTCCTCTTTTGCTCATTTACTTGCTTGCGGCTCTTTTTATTTTATCACTACCTAAAAATATTGGGTATATTTTATCTATACCCCCGCACGGCGGAGGACATGCCGGGGCCGAAGGAGGCGCCGGCTTCGATTTTGTCCCAGTTTTGCTTGAACCAGTCGATGGTGTGGACCAGGCCTTCGCTGGACGTTGGGCAGCGAAGGGACATTCCAAATTTGTGCCGAGGAAAGCTCATCCAAAACGATGACTTTGGCTGCGCCTAGATTAGAAATATGGCAGTGATCAGTTCCTTATGCGTACATAAGCTTTCCCTTGGGCTCCGGGATATCCCGCCCCAGGCTTTTTTCGGTGGAAACGGGCACTGGCGTAACTGGCGTAGCAGACCTTAACAAAGAATAGGCCGGTTCTGTTGCTAAATTTTATAACTGTTGGTCTTACAAAGACTACCAGGAGCTTTTGGAAGAACAATTAGGGCTACCTTTGACAACTGATTACGCATCATCCTGCTACCGTCACCATGACCCTTGAACAGGCTGGAAGCCTACCCTTGAGCAGGCTGGAAGCCTACCCTACTACTGAAGAGATTTACCAACTGCTCTTCTAATGATAGCCTGCGCCTCTTCCAATGTGTTGGCGGCAAACAGTTCTTCTATGATACCGTCCAGGATTTCCAGGCTGGCCGTGTCTGCTGACAGGCTGGCCACCGGCCGGACTTTTTCTATCACTTCGTCATAGTCTGCGCTAAATCTTCTCACCATGAATTTACAGATGTCTTCAATCTTTCCTTCAATCTTTCC
>JJNX02000149.1 GCA_000681355.2 Peptococcaceae bacterium SCADC1_2_3 | reverse complement strand
CATAATCGCCTTTTTTAAGTTTTCCCAGAAACTCTTGACGCCGGGCTGCAGGAGCGTTAGATTTAACGCCCCTACTTGTTATTTTACGCCGTGTCTTTCTCCAGCCCCCAAAAATTTCTGTTTCCGTAACCACAATAAGACGCTCAGAAGTTAAAATAAATCCCTCGCTTAAATAACCAATGGTAATAATTACCTTACCGGGCCAAAAATTTAACGGCGGATAGGTCATTAATTCGGCGTTAATTTCGGCTTCAGCTAGCAATTCTTGTAAATAACGACCTCGCTCAACCTCGCTTACTAAAAGAATAAAAGCGTAATTTTCATCCCGCCATTTTTTAACCTGGGTTTTAAAATACTCCAGGTGACCGTTAAATTTTGGCGGACTTTTACTGGCAAATGTAACTATGTTTTGCGGTATAATGCCTTCCGGTGGCCGGTAAATTACCGAAAAATAAACCGTCTGACGACTTTTTATTTCTTGATGTATGTTGCTCCAACTCACGTACCCCTTTAATTGACCGGGTAAAATTTTGCCTTGGTTAATTAAAGCCATAAATGTTTCTTTATTTTCTTTTTCACTAATTTTTACAGCTTCTTCAACCCGCCAAAAATTATCTACCATAACTAAGCCATCCTTAGGAAGATAATCAAGCAGCGTAAATACCCGGGGGTAAAAATAAGGTAAATATTGTTCCCACTTACTGGTAGAGCCTTTTAAGCTAATTTGGGCCAGGGTATTTTCTCCGTACGCCTTTAAATTTTGGCCCTTTGTTTCCTGATTTGAATTCTTAAGCTCTTTCTTTAATTGTTGCTCATATTCCCGGGCAAATTCTTTTTGGGCGGTTTCCCAACCTTCTGGCTCTACAACTAACTCGCTGGCCGGAAAAATTAATACTTCATCTATCTTTTCCCCAACCCGCTGGGTATCCCGGTTAAAGTAGCGAATTTGTTCCACCTGATTATCTAAAAATTCAATCCTTACCGGCCGGTTAAAGGTAGCGGGGAAAACATCCAATATTCCCCCTCCCCGCGTACAAAACTGGCCGTGTCCCTCAACCAGGTCTGCCCATACATAACCAGAGCTTAGCAAGCGCTGCTTTATAATAACGGGCTCTACTTGCTTTCCAACCGAAACTTTAATTGCTGCTTTACGTATAATTTCCGGAGGTGCTAACACACGCAAAAGAGCCTGAGCCGGGGCAATCACTACCACCGGCTTACTCTGAACTAACATTTCCAGCACCTTAAGGCGCTGGGTTATAATTTCACGTCCCTGGGCTAAAACAGGCAAGGGCAATAAGGGCCAAGCAGGATACTCGTAAACAGGTATTCCTGACAGTAAATAATTTAAATCGTTAACAAAAACCCCTGCTTCGTCTTCATTAGGCACAATCACTAATACCGGGCCCTGGATAGCAGACATTAAACCAGCCCCCACAGCACAACGCAATGAACCCGAAAGACCATAAACAAACTGGGCCTTAAGGTGTTGCTTTAGACCATGATTTAATTTATTAAATTCTGGAATTTCTTTTAAAAAAGAGGTTATCGGATGGTTCATTTTTAACCTTGTTTAATTATTATTTTTATGTTTTCTTTGATAAAATTTTACCGCGTAAAACTAATAATATCAAGTCGTTCCAAATATAGGATAAGGGTTTCGTGGTTATTAGCCTGTATTTAATTTTACCTTGATTTAAGTATTATTGACAATCCTTTAGGCCGTGTAATAAAATCAAGGCAAATGATTTTGGAGTTACAAATTTATGGTGCCTGATAATTTAAAAACTATCCTTCTACGTTTGACGCAAAAAGAAATTACCCTGGATCAGGCAGCGGCCTACCTTAATGTTATACCTTACCAGGACCTTGGTTACGCCAAAATAGACCATCACCGTAACCTACGGCAAGGTTTTCCAGAAGTTATTTTTTGTCAGGGAAAAACTGTTTCCCAGGTAACCACCATTTTTCTAGAATTAGTTATCGTTAACCGTACTGTACTGGCCACGCGGGCAAATAGGAAAATGTACCTGGCCGTAAAGAAACATTGCCCGGAAGCCGTTTTTTTTGATGCCGCCCGCTGCTTAGTCTATGGGATGCCTCAGTCCCCACTTTTTAAAGGGGAAGTACTGATAATCAGTGCTGGCACGGCAGATGAAAAGGTAGCTGAAGAAGCAGTAGTTTGCGCTCAAGTCATGGGTAATCCGGTAAAAAAATTATTTGACGTAGGGGTGGCCGGCCTGCATCGTTTAATTGATCATTACGATTTAATCCGCCAGGCTAAAATAATTATTGTCGTAGCCGGCATGGAAGGGGCTTTACCCAGCGTAGTTGGCGGTTTAACCAATCGTCCGGTGATTGCTGTTCCAACCAGTATTGGTTACGGCGCTAATTTTGGGGGGCTGGCCCCCCTTTTAACCATGCTTAACAGTTGTGCTATGGGTATTGGTGTAGTAAACATTGATAATGGTTTTGGTGCGGCTGCTCTGGCTACCGCCATTAACCGTTTAATTGAATAAAAATTTAAGGTGTGAAAGGGCCTATAAAAACATGAACGTTCTTTATCTGGATTGTTTCAGCGGCATAAGCGGGGATATGGCCTTAGGCGCCTTAATTGACGCGGGCGCAAACCAGGAAGCCTTATTTAACGGTTTAAAATCATTATCTTTACCTGAAAGTTACCGTCTATTAATAAAAGAAGAAAAACGCCAAGGTTGGCGGGGTCTTAAGGCAACTGTCCAAATAGAAAATCCCACCTCTCCATTCCGCTCGCTTAAAGATATTCGTTTGCTAATCACCTCTAGTCACTTACCGCCGGAAGTACAGCAAACAGCTCTGGCTATTTTTACCCGTCTGGCTGCTGCCGAAGGGAAGGTTCACGGAACATCACCGGAGGAAGTTCATTTTCACGAAGTAGGCGCAGTGGATGCCTTAATTGAGATTGTTGGCACGGCTATTGTCCTGGCTGAATTTAAAATTCAAAAAATATATTGCTCCCCGCTGCCTTTATTTTCCGGAACTACTCACTGCCAGCACGGCATAATTCC
>JJNX02000148.1 GCA_000681355.2 Peptococcaceae bacterium SCADC1_2_3 | reverse complement strand
TTCGTTCGCTGTCTGATAAAAGACCACGAATGTAAACTTCACCCCAGTGACGTCTTTCGGTTCTGCCGACCATGCTTAATAGATCCGAGAGGAAATTTTTTAAACGGGTTTGGTATTTCTTTAAATCAGATGTTTTCATGAGCGTATTATCTCATGAAAAATACCATAAGTCAATATTACTTAACGTTGTAATACTAGCAGGTTTTTTAACAAAAACAAGATTAGGCTTATAAAGCAGAGATTTGTCTTGTTTTGTCATATTATTATAGTCTAGTAGTTGCGGTAGAAAGGAGGTTAAGACTTATTAAAGATTTCTGGCAAAAGCTTTTGCCTAAAAAGAATTATTTTATGGGCGTGGACGTTGGTATATTCCAAATTAAAGCCGCCGAAATAAAAGTCATAGACAATTTTCCCGAAGTTTTTGCCCTAAGGCGTTATCCCAGCCCTCCAGGATTATGGAGCGACCAGTTTGATGAAGAAAGTCTGGTGGAAGCACTAAGGGAGGTGACTAATCCCCGGTTAGAAGACGGCCATCTCCTTTATTTCCATGATATAATAGTAGTAGGTGATGAAATGAAAATAGAGAATCCTCACGATAAATTTTTTAAAGAGATATTCGGAAAGGTAGAAGTAGCAAAAGATTTTTTAAATAACTACCTGCCGGAAAACATTATGAAGGTCATATATGTAGATACACTGGAGCCTCAAAAGGACAGTTTTATATACGAGGAACTACAAGAAGTTTTTTCAGATATGCTTTTTAAGGTAAACATTAATAACAGGGAAGGATACGTTTATATTCTCTTTGAACACAAAAGCTATACCAGCAAAGACATAGCTTTCCAGTTGTTAAAGTACATGCTAGAAATCTTGGAAGCTAAAATCAAAAAAGAGAAAACATATGAGTTGCCGGTGATAATCCCTTTAGTGATATATCATGGCAAAGACAGATGGAATATAAGGACTACTCTGGGAGAACTCATAACAGGGTATGAAGAGCTGCCAAAAGACATACAAAAGTTTATCCCGGACTATGTATTTGCTTTATGACATTTCAAGATACGCAGATGAAGAGATAAAAGGCGAAGCCCGGCTCAGGATACTGTTCACCATATTTAGAGATATATTTACAAAAGACAACAAAGGCCTGCAGGAGTCTATCTTGAGAGCGGCAAAACATCTAAGGGAATTAGAGGATAGAGAGACAGGGATAGAGTATTTTGAAACCCTCATTAGGTATGTATTTAGTGCAAGAACGAATTTAACCAGGACAGATGTGGATGAGATAATCAAGAAAATCGAAGGGACTTATCCGGAAGGGAGTGAAGTGATTATGACCTTAATCGAAAGAATTAGGGAAGAAGGAAAAGAAGAAGGAAAAGAAGAAGGAATCTTGACGGGTATGGAATTAGGGGCAAGACAAAACAAGGCGGAAGTAGCTAAAAACTTAATCAAACTAAATTTAGCAATAGAACAGATTACTGAAGCCACAGGATTGCCCAAGAAAGAAGTAGAAAAAATAGCAGCGGAAATGGGGCATTAAGGGAACACAAGGGACGGTTCTTGAAGGGGTCAATTGGAAGTTTTGCGTGTAAAAAAGGCTCAACTTCGCATGTTTGCTGCATGTTGATCCTTAATAATACCTATGCGCAAAATACTACCAGGAGGCAAGGGAACGTATGACACATGTGGATTATTTCGAGGAACGGCAAGCGAAATTTGCGACTTTATGATTAAAAAAGTAGCAAATTTTAATTGTGAAATCGAACGCAGCTATACGAGTGTAAATCGGCACAAAGGAAGACAAAGGGACGTTTATTTTTGCTTCATAAATTTTACGTAAAGTTTTGCTTTTATGGTAAGGGTAAGGCGACCCACGACGACCGACGACCGACTTTCCTTCGGGCTAAAATACAACCAAACCAGACTTTGGGCAGGCGAGTCAATGAACACCGAAACAGCTACTACTACAGAGAAAGGAAAGGTTTTTTGAGCTAATCATATAGCCATAATAAAAACCCCCTCCCCCTAACCCCCTTCTTCAAGGGAGGGGGTTAGGGGGAGGGGGTGCTGCCTACTTTTAAAACGGGGTAGACTGGTATTTTGTTAGTTGCGTCTTTCAACTACCCGGGCCAACTCACTTATACTGGTGGCAAGACCCTCTAGCTTTTGCTCTAAACGCACTAAAAGGTAGGCAGCCACGGCAATAGGGAAGCCCACACTTCCGATTGCCTGTAAAAATAATTCCACCAGTAAAAACCCCCTTTCTTTCCTGCCTGTCGGCAGACAGGTTAAGCCGGATCGTACATATCGTTAGTGGTACGATCAATGATTTTAATATCCTGCTTGGCCACTAAAGGACCCCCGGTGGTTAAAAAGATGTTTTTAGTAATAATACTATCCATAACCGTTTCTATTTCAGCAGTGGTAAGGGTGTCCCGGGGATTGTCCAGGCTTAAAGTAAAGTTAGAGCCGGCTTCGTTTCTAAAGACCATCCGCAGAGTTTGGGCTGTGGTAACTGCCATTATTTTCACCTCCTTTCCGATGTGAATTGATTGATGATTGTGGTGGGCCCACCAGTGGCATAGGCCCGTAGGGTAGGCATCCTGCCTGCCCGAAGCCTGTGGTTTATGCCTGTACTAAATTAGCGTTGTCTTCCCTTTGCACCGCGGCCAAGGTATACTCCTGCATTCCGGCCAAGCTCTGGGCTACGTCAAAAAGGTCCTGTTCAACCGCCTCAAACTTAACGTAGCGCATGTTTCTGTTGCGGTATACGGGATTTCCCTGTTCGTCCACACCTACCTGCAGCTTAAGCCTTAAAATGGTCCCGGCAGGAACTTTGTTTACGGCCATCCTCTTCACCTCCTTTACAAACTAATGTTTAGCAAATATATGTTCGCTATATTTACATTATAACCCCAACCCTCACCCCCGTCAAACATGCTATAATAAAGTCACATAAAACAACCAAAGCCCGCAGGGAGAAAAAAACACCAAGATGAGCGAAACAAACGAAATTAAAAACCCGCATGACAAAACGTTTAAAGAAATAATGA
>JJNX02000147.1 GCA_000681355.2 Peptococcaceae bacterium SCADC1_2_3 | reverse complement strand
GCTGCTTCCCTGGCCATAGTTACCCCGTCTGTTTTTATTTGTTCTTCTACTTTTACTTGTTCCTCCAACACACCATTTTCAACCGATGTTTCTTTAGCCTATACCTGGTGACCCTGGCCCAAAACAAAGCAAAGCGCCAATACAAATACTGCCAGCAGCCATTTTCCTGACCAGCCTTTAACGAAAAACATACTTTATTTTCCCTCCTTTTAAAGTAAGTAGATTCCCGGGAATTCGTGATGTGCATAATACCTTACATGATAAGAAGCTCCTTGTTTTATTTCTCACATCCAAGCCCCCCCACCCTAACCCTCTCCCACAAGGGAATGGAGAGGGAACTTATTAAAGTATTCCTGATTTTTTCCCTCCCGTTAAAAAAATGATATTATATCATCTTTAAATCTAAAAAGTTCTTTCCTTTTGAGCTTTTTTTATAAATCAACAATTATTTTAATTACTTCGACTTTTTTATCCAAAATCCTGCTGGTGAAGGAATAATTTTCTGGATAGCATCGTAACATTTTTCTCTTTCCAGTATGCAAAATATTGTGATATAATATAATTACAAAGGCACAGAGGGGCAAAGGCACACAGGCACAAATTGAAGCGACATAGATTAACATCTTATAAGGCTCCCAAGTTTTTTACCAGACTTGCAGATCTCTTTAGGATTTAGGGATTAGGATTTAGCTATCCCCTACATCCTAATCCCTACTGTTTGCTCCTTTAGTGCCTACCTGAATAGTTACGATATAATATTCTTAAAACCAGGAGGTGATATATTGCCAGCAATCAAAGGGATCAACAGGGTAAACGACTACGCCTTTAAAAGAATCCTGGGATCAAAAGAAGGCAAAGAGGCACTGCTGGGCTTCTTAAATGCTGTGCTTAAGTTTCCGCCAGATAAAGAACTGGTTAGTATTGAACTAATAGATAGAGAGCTTGACCCGGAGTATTTATTAGACCGTGGCGCCCGGTTGGATATCCTGGCCAGAGCGGCAGACGAAACATTAATCAACATAGAAGTTCAGGTAGTAAACAAATACAATATTGACCAGGCCTTTAACTGGTTTAAAGATATCCGCTACTACCGGAGTTTACACCTTAAAGATGATGAAACCGGCGATATTTTTACTGATTTATTAGAAGTCCATATCCTGGAGATTAATAAAGTAAAAGTTATTAACCGTAAACCAAAGGATAACCTGGAAGCCTGGATGGTATACTTCAGCAATCTGGAAGGTAAAGAAATGGAGGCGATAGCTATGGAGAATGCAGCAATTAGAAAAGCATTAACCATTGAAGAAATGTTCTGGCAAAGCGAAAAAGAACGCAGGTTTTACGAACTGCGGGAAAAGGCAATCTTGGAGGAACGCTCGGCAATTGTAGAGGCTAGAGCGGAAGGAGAGACTATAGGAGAGGCCAGGGGAGAGACTATAGGAGAAGCCAGGGGAGAAGCAAAAGGCAGGTTAGAAGCAAAACAGGACGACATTTGCAAATTCATGACGAGAAGATTTGGAATAGCCCCTGGTGAAATAATGCCAAAGGTTAAGCAAATGACCAACCTGGAAATCCTGGACCACGTTATGGAAGAACTGTTTGCCGCCAACACTGTAGAAGAAGCACAAGCGATTATTCACGATGGCCTTGGCAAATCTCTTCACGTAGAAAACAAGATTTAAGGTGAACTCTTGAGTAAAAAATAAACAGGCTTTCTACATTAAGTATGTCTTATTCGGTAAAGCCTGTTTATTTGTACCTTGGCCTGCCTTAAAGGATTAAATCCTGCTGCCAGAGCAGTAGACCGTTAGTAAGAGTTAACCTCCCCGCCAGGCAAGGTTAACTCTCCCGCATCCGGATTTACCTGTTCGGCAACTGTCCGACGACATCTGCTCCTTTATCGCCGGACAACTGGCGATCAATAACTTTGCCGCTTTGTCTGTCCAAATGAAGAGATACCCTGAAAATAAATTTTCATCCTTAATTGATATTGCCACTGAGAAGCGGTATAAATCGCCTGATGTCCGATCTCTCTTGTTTACAACCGGCCAGTCGCTAAACGCTAAAAAAGCTATGGCCGCGGCAGGGATTTATTCAGCCCCTCTTCAATAATATTCTGTGCTTCGGCAATTGACCCGGCCGCAAAAAGCTCCGTCAGAACGTGGTCCAGGATCTCCAGGTTGGTCAACTGCCGGACTTTTTCCTGGATTTCGGCAGGGTCCAGGTCAAACCTTCCGGCCAGGAACTTGCCGATGGCATCCTGCTTTGCTTTAATTTTGCCTTTTTCCATGCCTTTTTCCATGCCTTTTTCCATGCCTTTTTCCATGCCTTTTTCCATGCCTTTTTCCATGCCTTTTTCCATGCCTTTTTCCCAACCCCTGCTCTCAGCAGTTTTCATAGATGAGAAATAATCCATTTTCCCCTTCAGACGGGACAGGTACTGCGCCCTTGTCTTTGGATCCTGACTAAGCCGCTGCCATTCTTTGATTGCTTTTTCCAATGCGGCGTCATTCATCGCCTTCACCTCCAATGCCCTGGCAATTTTTTGGTCTTCCTTTGCTTCCAGCAAAAGAAACCATTTGGTTAAAGGGTCTTCCTCTTCTTTTAATTGGCCTCTTTCCCAGTTTTTCAGCATCTTGGGCAACTCAATAAAACGAATTTCTTCCACGTCGGTGAGCTGGATGTTTTCTGTTTCTTCCCGCAGGTGAAACACCGTATGATATTTTTCTGTTTGTTTGAAGAAATTATAGTCCAGGATGTTGATGCCGATTGTTTTTCGCAACTCGGAGTATTGCATTCCAGTGAGCATTTGGGAGGTAAAAACAACGCTCCAGTAGTAAGTTGCTCTTTTTTGCATGTCGTGCTCGTCGGCTACCTGAATTTCTATGGTTATTAAAGTGCCCTCACCGGTGCGGGCAAGAATGTCCATGATGGCTTCCTTGTCTTTTAAGTGGTCCCGGGTTTTGATCGGGTTTAAAATGGTAACCTGGCAGATTTTCTTTTCTTCTTTTAGTTTCAGGATGGAGTTGAGCAGGTCGATGAGCAAATCTTCGTTTCCAGGTGCGGCAA
>JJNX02000146.1 GCA_000681355.2 Peptococcaceae bacterium SCADC1_2_3 | reverse complement strand
GGTTTTCAATGGTTTCAATGATTAGATTTTCTATTGACCCTAAGGCCAGTTTAATGAATACCTTTGGATACTGTTTAGCCAGGACTTTTAGGCTCCGGTCATAAATGTCTTTTACCGGCAAATCTCTCCAATCCTTTCGCCTAAAGCAGTTTTTTGTTTAATTCTATCATTTTGCTTTTGCTTTTATTTTACCACAGGTTGGGGGGAAGAAAAATAAAAATCTTGAATCTTGGAAGAAAGCAAGGGGACGTTCTTTTTGCTTCATAGATTTTGCGCAAAGTTTTGCTTTTATGATAGGGGTAAGGCGACCCCGGAGGTCATCGAGGTGCAGCAGGGCGATTACTTGTCGGAGGATAAGTTTAAATTGGAAAACGCCAAAAATAATTTTGTGAAGATCTGATCTATGAAATCGATAAGCCCTACCTGAGTAATAAACGAAAGAGAGGGGATGTAAAATGGATGCCAAGAAGATAGAAAGAAAATTGGAAGAGAAGAAAGAGCAAATAAAGAGGAGCAAAGAATGATTGACATAACACTTGTTACTAACTACTTTTTTCAACACGTTTGCTTTAAAATATTGCTCTAGGCAGTGTTCACATTTTTCACAAGGTCATCTTTATTACGCACTGATGAGTTTTTCCTGGATCCATAAATTGACCAGTGTTTCGACAGAAATTCCTTCTTTCTTTGCTTTCTGGTCTAATGTTTTCAGCAGCTCATTTGAAATTGCAATAAAAGTAACCTTTCCTTCGGGATTATATTCTATTCGGACCATCCTGGAAGGATAATCGGCGACACTATGGTTATCCCAAAATTCGGAAGCTTCTTCTATGGTCATGTCATCTGGAATCGCGTCTATTATTTTGCCCTTTTCCAGGAAGCGATAATGTGGGTCATTTATGAATGTCTGTTCAACTTCATCTTTGCTCAGGTTATGTTTGCGTTCTATCTTTTCAGCAATATTTTGCAACCAGATAATTACAGTAATGTTCACATTGAAAGGCTCCCTAGTTTATTCCTTTTGAAGTTTTAGGTTTACTGGCTATAGTTTATCTAATTTGGAAGTTTAAATCAAGGTATTTCTCATGGAAGCTTTTTGCTTTGTAAACTTTTTTGGCTTTTTAGTCATTGGTCAAGCGTTCTCAATGGGTAAATTGAAACTGCTCTACATTAAATAATATGGCTATGCCGTTAACTCAGCAAAGGTCATCGGTTTAGCAGAAACACAAGCCTGGAAGCAAGCCGATTGAAAAGTTCAGGTTCCCAGAGGCGACGGTTAAAGCGGTAGCAGAACTCATCCAGATAAGCCTGGAGGTGGAGACGATCAAAACCATGAAAAGTACCGATGATAAAAGCCTTTGCATTCGAGATGATGGTATGAAGCCACTTGAAGATTTCCAGCCCTTGTTTCCGGTCATTACTAATGATTACCCGTTCATGTTGGTAGCCGAGTTGACCAAGGCCATTGTAAATTTTGAGGCCGTCGGATTCGATTTGGCGGGGAGGGGAAGGATTTCTGAGCTAAAGTAATAGCCATATTAGTTGATATACCTCGTCAAATTAATAGGAAATATATCTTCTTATGGTAAACGGAGCAACAACAAAACTTCGTCTTTTGTGTTTTTTTCCGGATTTAAAGTTTTAAACCCTTCTTTTTCTGCTGCATTTAAAAACCTGGTGTCGGATGAAATTAAAACTAAATTTTGATTTAGTGGCTGCAGAATATTTCTAATTTCCACCATACAGCTTAAATAATAGGCATCTGCAGAATTCAGGTTATATTTCAAAGCATACTTGCACGAAGTAAGGATATCCTCATCTTTAACTGTTACTAGATAAAACTTAATGACTTCCTGGATAAACGATTGAAGTATTATATGGAAATCGTCATCATTCATCTTTAGTTTATTTTTCTTTCGGTTTAAAACAGCTATAGCTTCGGAAATTCCCCAGATGGAAATAAATAGTGGGGATAATTCACTTGATAGTAAATGATCCAGCAAAAAATCAATTACTTCTGTTCCTGGTTCTTCATATAACCTTTTTACCAATGCGCTGGTATCGATGTAGAAATAGTTCATCGAATTACTCTTCGCGCATCTTTAAAACTAAAGAGCTTAGTTTTTGCTTATCAGGGTATTTTTTAAAAACTTCTCTAGCTTTTCTAGCATTAAGGACTACCTTGTTATCAACTTTGAAAGAATTACATAAAATTTCTTTTAAGTAATCTTGTTTGTCCTTTTCTTTAGAAAACAACAGCTCGAGATTGAAAAACGTTTTGTTAGCTAGTTTCATTAAAAACACCTCCCAAAAACTTTGGTTCTTTAAATTATAACATGAGAATATTTAAGAAGCCATTTCTTTAGCGAAAAACTTATTAATCGCCTTAGCAACATTGCTAATCTGTTCTTCCGTAAGCTCCGGGTAAACCGGCAGGGAAAGCACTTCTTCCTGTGCCTTTTCGCTTTCGGGAAAATCATCTTTTTTGTATTTCAGATGGCGATAAACATCTTGTAAATGTAAAGAAACAGGGTAGTATATTGCGCTGGCTATGTTTTGGGCGCGGAGATGCTGTTGCAGTTGATTCCTGTTTTTTTGAGAATTTTTAAGACGAATCGTGTAATAGTTGAATACATGGTTTCTGTTTGGCGCAATGTAAGGCAGCTCAATATTATTAACTTCCTTCAGATAATGGGCATAAACTTCTGTTGCTTTCTGTCTTTTCTCAATCCAGGAGTCGATATATTTAAGCTTAACCCGCAGGATGGCTGCTTGAAGATTATCCAGTCGGCTGTTAAAGCCTGGTATAAGATGATAATATTTTTCTTTGCAACCGTGGTTGCGGAGCATTTTTACCTTTTCGGCAATTTCCGGATTGCTTGTGGTTACTATTCCTCCGTCACCGTAAGCGCCAAGTATTTTACTAGGGAAAAAGCTAAAGCAACTGGCATCGCCAAGAGAACCTGTTTTCTTTCCCATGTATTCTGAACCTAAAGATTGGGCGCAGTCTTCAATAACCAGAAGGTTGTACTTTTCAGCCAGTTCTAAGATGGGCTTCATGGTTGCAGCCTGTCCGTAAAGATGGACGGGGAGAATAGCTTTAGTTCTATCAGTGA
>JJNX02000145.1 GCA_000681355.2 Peptococcaceae bacterium SCADC1_2_3 | reverse complement strand
CCGTTAAAGATCTGGCCCTTTTTTGCCGCCAGTTTGCTACTGTAATTGAGGCGGGCATCCCGGCCCTCACCTGCCTGGATATTCCGTCCCGGCAGGCGGAAAATAATAGATTGCAAAAAGCGATCACCCAAATGATCACCGAACTGCGGGCCGGGCGCACCCTGACTGAGGCAATGCGCCAGCACCCAAAGGTGTTTCCCGGCATCCTCACCAGCATGGTGGAGGCCGGCGAAACAGGCGGCGTTTTGGACCAGGCGCTTACCCGGATGGCCGACCATTTTGAGAGAGACCACGACATAAGAGAAAAGGTAAAGTCTGCCATGTATTACCCGGCCGCCCTGCTAATCGTGATGTTCCTGGCGGTTGGCTTTATGGTTACTTCTGTACTGCCCAACTTTATAACCATCTTAACCACCCTGAATGTGGAGCTGCCTCTTTCTACCCGCATTTTGATGAAGGTAAGCGAAATCTTAGGGCATTACTGGTATCTGGCGCTGGCCGGCCTGGCGGCTCTTTTCTTTGCCTTAACTAAAATTGCCGGCTTAAAAGGCATGCAGGAGAAATTGGACGGGGTAAAGTTAAGGCTGCCCATCTTTGGTCCGCTGATTAAAAAAATAGTTATTTCCCGGTTCTGCCGCACCTTGAGCACGCTGTTGCATGCCGGCGTTCCCCTTCTACAGGCCTTGGAGATAGTGCGGGAAACGGCGGGCAACGCCGTGATTGCCCGGGCCGGCGCCGGCGCTTTAGAAAACGTGCGGGAAGGTTTGGAAATGGCCGGGCCGCTGGCCGCAAGCGGCGTCTTTCCCCCCATGGTCACCCGCATGATTGCGGTAGGGGAAGAAACGGGCACCACCAACCAACTGCTGGAAAAAGTAGCCCAGTTTTACGACCGGGAAGTAAACTCCGGCGTGGGTAGGCTCTCTTCCCTGCTGGAGCCGGTGTTATTAATCTTTATGGGGGTAGTTATCGGTTCAATCATCATTTCCATTATGCTGCCTATGCTCAACGTGATGAGCGCGCCGATTGAATAAAGATAGGGCACAGAGGGGCAAAGGGAAATGAAAACATATAGAGATCTGCAAGTCTGGCAAAAAAACTTTGTGCCTTTGTCCCTCTGCCCCTTTGTGCCTGAGTAGTTACAAGAATTATATCAAAGCGAAGAAGGGAGGTGAACGAAGATGAAGGAAAAAATAAAGCACCTTTTTAAAAAAATCTACCGCAACCAGAAAGGCTTCACCCTGGTTGAATTAATGATCGTGGTGATAATCCTGGGGGTTTTAGCAGGGGTGGCCATTCCGCGGTATCTTGCCAGAACTGATACGGCTAAAATCAACTCCACCTTAAGCACTCTGCAGGCCTTACAGGGAGCTATGAACAACTACTATACTGATGAAAACCTGGGAAATGGAAAGTTTCCTGTCGGTGATGCTGAAGCGGCAGCTGAAGCGGCAATTGAACTAGAATTAGAAAAAGCCTTAAACGCGGCCGGCCTGACCTGGGCAGGTATTAAGGACGGTTACGGTAAATCATTAAAATATGGTGTAGATGCAACAGGCAGTAAATTTATATTGTATTCACAAGGGAAAGATGCTGTAAACAGCGGTGATGAGATAATCTGCACAGATAAACAACAGCCAGTGTCGGGTAAAAATGTTGGAACTGACTACACAGGTACTGGCAAACCCTATAATGGTGTAGTTATAGTTGACAGTATCACCTAAAAAGCAAAGCCTTTACCCACCCTTTTTAAAAGGGATGGGTAAAGGCAAAAAGGCGAAGGGAATGGCGGCTGGTGAGTTTGTTAGAAAGCCGGATCCGGCTGAAGCGTTCAATTAAATTTAATTCAAATAACAGCGGCTTTACCCTGCTGGAAATTTCCCTTGTCGTTGTGCTTTTGGGCATTGCGCTGGGCATCGCCATCCCAAGCCTGCAAAAACCGTACGCCCGCTATCAACTGCAGGTGACGGCCAGGCAGTTGGTAAGTGATATTCGTTATTTAGAGCAAACTGCCCAAAGTAAGGAAAGTAACAATTACACAATAACCTTTGATTTTACAAATGACTGCTATTATATGCAAGAAAATACCGTTACTTTACCTAACAGATATAAAAAGCTGCCCGGCTCGGTTGACATGAATCCAACAAATTTTACCGACAATATCCTTAAAATAAAGCAAGATGGAACTATAGTCAAAAACGGTCATGTTCGCTTGAGCAGCAAATTGAAAGTGGGCGATCTTTATGTGTATGTTTACCAGCATACCGGACGGGTAAGATTATCTGACAAACCGCCTTCACCTTAATTTTTTTTAAAAAAGCTGCATGGAATAAATTTGAAAGGGCAATATTTGTATGTTTAACAAAAAATATTCCCCGACTATAAATAAAAACGGAAACAAAACATATGAAAGAGCAACCATTTTTGATGACCGGCACGGCTTTGCCATGATTGAGATTATTCTTTCGGTAGCGCTTATCGCTCTTACGGTAATTTCTCTGCTGGCAATGGTAAATTACAGCAATAAATACAAAGCCGGGTCAAAAGTTGAATTAATCGCTTTTAATCTGGCCCGGGATAAACTGGAGTGTTATATGAAAAAACCCAGTGCCTTGGATGACTTACAGTTACAAAAAAATGGTTCGGTAGAACCTCCCGGCGATTTTTTCGGCGGCGGTTATGAAGATTACTCCTGCAATATTTCCAGTCAAACAACTGATTATTTTGTTAAAGTGGCTAAGGGTGAAGTTTTTGTAGATGTTCCTGTATCTAAGCTGGAAACAATTACCATTAAAATTTATTACCGTGATCCTGCGCCTCATCAAAAGCCGCCGGTAGCAACCATACAGGGTGAGGTAGTTCGACAAGATTAAATCTGACCCTAAAAATGGGGTAAATAAACATGTTAAAAGAAAATAATAAAGGTTTTACTTTAATCGAAACGGTTCTTTCAATTTTACTGTTTAGTATAATTGCTGCATCCCTTTTCACTGCGCTAAATCAAATGGTTTTTTCATTTAAAAAACAGGAAAAAATGGCCGAAACGCAGGACAATATGAGAATTGTTATAAACTGGGTAACGAGGGACATAAAAGCAGCTAAAGAAATTGTAACCCCGGTGGGCAATGG
>JJNX02000144.1 GCA_000681355.2 Peptococcaceae bacterium SCADC1_2_3 | reverse complement strand
CATCGCTTATCCTCCTGTGGAGTTTATATTTTAAAATCAGATTTCGCACTTGCTTAACCTGATAAGCCTTTGCCTTTCCGTCTTTTAAAGGCTGTAAATTGATAATTTCTATGATGTCTTCTTTTGTAAAAATATGATGATCTCCCTTAATTCGCTCATTATGGTCATCCCTTCTGAGGCTTTCTACTATTGGCAAATCAATACTCTCATCGGCAAGGAATTTCATTGGATGCTTTCCCTAAGGGGGTAAATAACATCGGCCTTTAAAGCCTGAGCAGCAAAAGCCAGTGCTGCGTAAACAGCCTCGCGGGTTAAACGCGGGTGCGCTTCTAATATTTGCTCAACAGTTTCGCCCGCCGCAAGCTTTTCCAAAATCAATTCAACAGTAATCCGCGTTCCGGCAATAACAGGCTTTCCCGTCATAATAGAGGGGTCAGATTGGATTAAATCAATTACGCAATTTTCCAAAAAAGTATTTATCTTATTGTGCCTATTGCAGGTATTTATTTAGGCCTTCTTTGATGACATGCTGAGCTTCTTCAAGTGAGTTTGCGACAAACAGTTCCGTCAATACATTGTCCAGTATCTCCAGGTTGGTCAGTTGCTGCACTTTTTCTTGTGTTTCAGCAGAATCTATTCCGAACCTTCTGGCCAGAAATTTGCAAATATCCTCCTGCTTTGTCTCAACCCTGCCTTCAACCCTGCCCTTTTCTTCTGCTTCCGCCCGTTCCTCCTTTACCCACTCCTGGTAGATTGGTGATTGCATGACCATTTCCCTCCTTATCATCGAAACTTTGCAAAGGTTAATACTAAAATAATGTAACTATTCAGGTGGATAGCCTGTAGGCAGTTAGGCTGTAGGAGGAAATAGGCGTGACTAACAGCCTACAGCCTATAGCCTAAACAACCTGAGTAGTAACAAAATAATTGACTTTTTACACAGACTGCCGTCCCCTTGTCTTCACCCTGTCCTATACCGAACGTAGCCTTTCTTTTACCCAAAGGGTAATCAGGTTGTTAACTCTCGTTCCTTTTTCCCTTGCAAGACGGTATAGTCGTCCTAAATCCTCCCTTTCCAGATCAAGGGAAACGATCAGGTTGTTTCTCTTAACAAACTGAACATCGTTGGCTTCTTCTAGTTCGTCGGCGAAGTCAGCTAGAGAATGTATTTCCCAAAATTTCCTGGCTTTTTCGATCGTTTCGAAGTCGGGAATCTTATTTTGTAGCGTCATTTCTTGACTCTCCTTTGGTAGTATTTTCTTTCTGTTTGTTCCATGTCGCGGACGGTGATTAGTATTGCCCGTCCGCCTTGGAAGTAAGTGAATACAATGAAAAGGTACCGTCCCGAATCAGTTTGACCCATAGCATAATAAAGGGTATTTGGCCCTTTTGTGAACTGCTTGCTTTTTAGGATTAGCGGAGACTGCTGAAACATACCTCTTCGACTTCCTCGGGCGTGACGTTATGCTGGCTGATGTGTTCAATAATGTCTTCGTTCCAGACAAGTTGAGAAATTTGCACTTTAACCACCCTTAAAATATTATATTATATTCTGTTAACAGGAACAATTCTTAGCGGCAAGAAAAATTCCGGGCTCCGTTAAGGAACCCGGAATTTTATTAACGCTTTTGGTCTGCCTGTCGGCAGACAGGGCCTTTTATTTACAGCTTATAGTTTCATGGTTACCGTTTGAGTGGCTGCATCCCACTCCACGCTGACGCCAAGAGCCTTGGCAATCCAGCTATTTTGCAGCATAATGCGGTCTTTGTTGAGTTTGGCAGCTACGTTCATTTTAACTGTTCCCATTCCTTGGAACCAATCTCCCGACTAATTATCTTTTCGACTTCTTCTAACATCATCCTTAATTGCGAAACCGAATATTCCGGATTAGATGGTACGCTCAACCGTCGTTCTCCATAAACAATAAACTGATGACGTGTACCACAAAAGGGCCCTTTGAACCCCAGTTTACGAAGACGGCTAATGAAATCCCGGCGTTTACAAGGAGCCCAGCGACTCATAACGTGGTTCCTGATTAAGATCAATATCGTTAATAATCGGAAGTGCATGCCTGAGCTTTAATCCTAGAAGGACCCATTCTTCTAATGTGGAACGCAGTTCCGTTTCACATTCTCTTAGTGTTCGCCCAAATGCGACAACACCTATACATGCAGGGATGCGCCCTGCAAAGGTACCATCTTCTAGTTTATCGTACGTAGCCTGAGCCATACATTGATTAATGTAATCTGTCAAAACGAAAGAACCCATTTTGGTAAAACCTCCCGATAATTTTTCCAAGTAGCAAGCAAGTTTGCTCATTAAAAACCTCCATAAAACATCACCAGAATAAATATAACAAAATAACAGTTGTCTTGCAAGCTACTTTTATTAATAAGGTGAACCTTAGACAAGCACGTGCAGAAACTCTGCAGGCGAAATTATCTTTGTATTACCAATAGCACCCAAAGGCCGGATATGCCTTATATCTCCGGAAACCAGATAATCCGCTCACTTAAAATGAATGGACAAATTATCATTTCATACTTTCTGCGGATCGCGGCCTTAAAAACCAGGTCCGGGGCATCACCAGGAAAAATAATTGCCGAGACAAATATATTTGTGTCTAGAACTGTTTTCAACATTTCAAGACCTGATCTCATCTACCATGCGTTCGACATCAGCATCGTTAACAATACCCAGTACCTTGGCTCTTGTTGAAGCTTCAGCTTGCAATATTTCCCATTCTTTCATGCTGATGTACTGTCGCAGGGCTTCACGTATTGTTTCGCTGCGTGTGCGCTGCTCCTTTTTGGTGAAAGCGTCTACTTTTTGAGCCATTGCAGGAGGCAGTGAGATAGTCCAGATAATTGTTTTTCTCATTAAATACGAACCTCCTCTCAGTATTACTTAGTAATACTCCAATACAAATTATACTATTACAATACCAGAATCGTCAAGCTTATCTTTAGGTCTAGCTTGAGGAACTGGATGAATATCTACCCTACTTGCTACCAATTTCGCTCTTGTTTATTTTGATTATGTATGGTATTTAATAATTAATATAGTGTTTCAGAATACCCGGTGGAGGAGTGTAATGCCGCCCAGAATAAATGGTTGTTATATTCCACGTGA
>JJNX02000143.1 GCA_000681355.2 Peptococcaceae bacterium SCADC1_2_3 | reverse complement strand
TCGTGCAGAGCATTTTGTGGGGGCTGGAGAAAGACACGGCGTAAAATAACAAGTAGGGGCGTTAAATCTAACGCTCCTGCAGCCCGGCGTCAAGAGTTTCTGGGAAAACTTAAAAAAGGCGATTATGTTGTCCATCGTAACCATGGTATTGGGCGTTATAGGGGCATTATTACGCTTACTGTGGCCGGGATTCAAAAAGACTACCTGCAGGTAGATTATGCGGGTGAAGATAAACTTTATGTGCCCACAGACCAGATTAAGCTTATTCAAAAATATCTTGGAGCGGAAAGTACTACCCCTCCTCGCTTGTCACGCCTAGGAGGAAGTGAATGGGCGCGGGTAAAAGGACGGGTTAAAGAAGCGGTTAGGGAGTTGGCCCAGGAGCTAATTAATTTATATGCTACCCGCCGGACAATAACCGGCCACGCTTATAGTTTAGATACGGTATGGCAAAAAGAATTTGAAGACCTTTTTCCTTTTGAAGAAACACCTGATCAGTTAAAGGCAATTGTCGAAGTAAAGGCAGATATGGAGAAAATGCGTCCTATGGATCGTTTGTTATGTGGTGATGTTGGTTACGGAAAGACAGAAGTGGCCTTAAGGGCCGCTTTTAAAGCGGTTCAGGAAAACAAGCAGGTAGCCGTTCTTGTTCCGACCACTATTTTGGCCCAACAACATTACTACACTTTTAAGGAGCGCTTTAACGGCTATCCGGTAAATATTGAGATGCTTAGTCGCTTTCGTTCTTTACGGGAACAAAAACGAATTATTAAAGAATTGCGCCAGGGTAGAATAGATATTATTATTGGTACCCACCGCTTAATTCAAGAAGACGTAGGTTTTAAAAATTTAGGACTGGCGGTAATAGATGAGGAGCAGCGTTTTGGGGTAGCCCATAAAGAAATGCTCAAGCAACTTAAAAAAGAGGTGGACGTTTTAACTTTAACCGCTACCCCTATTCCACGTACCTTGCAAATGTCTTTAACTGGGGTAAGGGATACCAGCTTGCTGGAAACCCCCCCGGAAAACCGTTTTCCGGTTCAAACCTACGTTTTAGAAGAGGACCCGGTGCTTATACGGGAGGCAATTAAAAAGGAAATTAACCGTGGAGGACAGGTATTTTTTGTCCATAACCGGATTATGGAACTGGATAATATTGCCCGGTGGCTTGCCGTCATGGTTCCTGAAGCGCGCCTGGCTATAGCCCACGGACAATTAAAAGAAGAAGAATTAGAGCAGGTAATGTTAGATTTTTTGACCGGGAAATACGAAATTTTGCTTTGTACCACGATTATTGAAAATGGACTGGATATGCCGAACGTTAACACTTTAATTGTTAGAGATGCAGATTGCTTAGGATTAGCCCAGCTTTATCAGTTGAGAGGCCGGGTGGGACGTTCTAACCGTTTGGCTTACGCCTATTTTACTTTTCGGAAGAATCAAGTGATAAACGAGGCTGCCGAAAAAAGGCTGGCGGCAATTCAGGAATTTACGGCTTTTGGCTCAGGATATAAAATTGCTTTACGGGATTTAGAAATACGCGGGGCCGGCAATCTGTTGGGACCAGAACAGCATGGACATATCATGGCGGTGGGTTTCGATCTATACTGTCAGCTTTTGGAAGAGGCTGTACGGGAAGCCAGGGGTGAAGTCGTGCTACCAAAGGTAGAAACGGTTATAGACCTCCCTATCGAAGCCCATATTCCAGAAAGTTTTATTCTTGAAGCCGGCCAAAAAATAAGCTTTTACCGACGGCTAGCATTTGCCTATGATGAAAAAGAGGTTCAAAATTTAGCCGAAGAAGTAGAAGAGCGTTTTGGTAATTTACCATTGGTAGTAAAAAACTTATTTTTAGTGGCCAGATTAAGAATATTAGCCAGTGGTTTAGGAATAAAAACAATCACCTATCAGGTTGGTTATTATCGTATGCAATTTTGCCGTCAACATTTTTTAAAGGGTGAAGTATTGGTGGCCCTAAGCCGAGACTACCAAAACCAACTCAGATTTAATAACCTTAACGAAGGGTTTGAAATGCGCCTTAAAATTAAAAAGTCTCCAGGCAGCCAGGATAATTGTTTAACCGAATTAAAGGACTTTATTTATCGTTTAAGTTATTGGGACCAAAAATTGAGGACGTAAAAATTTAAAAAATATTTTAATCCTCAAAGATAATAATATTGCAGGATAATCTTACCTGGTGTAGAATTAAAGAAAATAAAGTCAGTTAAAATCTTTGGAAAAAAATGAATAAGTATCTTGGTTGCGTTATATACTATCTATAAAGTGGCTTCACGAAGATTTTAATTAAAAGGAGGGAGGTTTGGCTAATGAAGGCTACCGGTATTGTTCGCCGCATTGATGACCTAGGTAGAGTAGTGATCCCCAAAGAAATAAGAAGAACACTTAGAATTAGAGAAGGTGACCCTCTGGAAATCTTCGTCGATAGAGAAGGTGAAGTGATTCTTAAAAAGTATTCGCCCATTGGCGAATTAGGGGATTTTGCCAAGGAATACGCTGATTCTTTAAATGAGGCGCTCGGGCATATTGTTTGTATTGCTGACCGGGATAATATTATTGCTGTGGCTGGGGCGCCAAAAAAAGAATACTTAAACAAATCTATTGGTACCGCAGTGGAAAAAGCAATAGAGGAACGCCGGACCGTGCTTATTAATGATCCTGGAAAAGATCCGTTTTGTAAAGAATGCTCTTTAGTTTCTGATGACGAATGCAAGTACGCGGCGGAAGTTATTGCCCCTATTATCGCCGGAGGGGACCCTATCGGGGCTGTTGTTTTGTTTTCTAGAGAGCCGGGCGTTAAGATGGGAGAATTAGAACTTAAGCTGGCCGAAACAGCAGCGGGATTTTTGGCCAAGCAAATGGAACAGTAAGAGGTGGCCTTAAAAAGCCACCTCTTTTGAAAAAATGGGGTTGATTTTATGACCGCTCAGATTACGGTGCTAGGGTTGGGTCCTGGTCAAGCAGCGCATCTTTCTCTGGCGGGATGGGAAGTACTTAAAAAAAGACCATATTTGTTTATTCGCACAAAACATCATCCCCTGGTCGAGTGGCTAAAAAAGCAGGGTATTACCGGAATAACCTTTGATGATTATTATGAAACAAGTCAAAGTTTTGAGGAAGTTTACGAACGCATAACCCAAAGGATTTTAACCGAG
>JJNX02000142.1 GCA_000681355.2 Peptococcaceae bacterium SCADC1_2_3 | reverse complement strand
TCGTTTGACGGTGCCTAAATAGCCGTACCATAGTAGACTTGCCAATCCTCCCTCATCAAACCGTGCATGCGGTTTTCCCGCACACGGCTTTCCGATGCTCTTCACTACAAGGCATGCGCCCTCGTCCAGACCGCTGTTGTCGGCACTTTGTAAAACCCGTACCTCTCGTACAACGCCCGGTATTTAAACCTTGCGTATCCCATCTTCCTGTCTCTGACCTTGTGCCGCTTGCGCAAATGCGTTACCAACCGCTGCTCCACATGGGGGATTATCCAAAGCTTTGGATAAACCACCCTGCGGTGTGCCTTTGCGATTGCCTTTGCCGCCGCTGATGTTCCTCTGCTTCCCATCCCTGCCCTCTTCCTTAACCGGGGCTTTGATCCACATCTTTATGATGCGAAGTATCTCGCCATCACTGATTCGCTCAGCAACCACAGCCAGAAGGTTGGCATGGGGGATGGTGTCAAAGTATTTGCTCAAATCAGCATCAATGATTTCGGTATACCCTCTGTTCATGGCATAGGCACAACACTTATGACAGCTAACAACTTCCTTTTCACTGGCAAAACCTCCCTCAAATTTTTTCTCCATAGGATATAGACGTAGAAACCGGCTATTTGGTTCCCTCCGCTAAAATCTTCTTTGTTTCCGTTACTCCGTAGGGTGGCGGGTCAGTTCTTGACCAGATACTTTTTCACCTTCCTTTTATTTCTTTAATTTTTTTACTAAATATTTTCTGGTGAGATGCTTTTGTTTTCGTTTTCTCAAATTACTGACATTACCATTATACACCGCTTTATAATATAGACGGTATAAAAACAGAAAAGGTTTCCGAAAGAAAAGTTTTTTCGGAAACCTTATGAAGATTATCAGTGGAATTCATGATATACGCTAACAGATAATTGAGAGGAAGACGAAAATAAAAAAGAACCTGGGGAAAAAATGCTTGCCGCTTTGGTATGACTTAAAATAATGGCTTACGAGGAGAGATTAAAAAGCAGGGCATTGAAAGCCGCTTCGGCAAGACTTAAAATGGCAAGCCCAGGCAGTTTCTTTAGCCACATCCTGACTAAAATCAGGCTACCACCATACTGGTGAGGCTTGCCCGGGAGCTAACCCGTATGCTTTTCTGCACCCGCATAAAATGGTCAACGGGCTTTTGAAAACCGGAAGTGGTATTTTAACGGCGAGGGCCAGGTGAGAAGCGCGTCTTCTTCCCTGGTACAAGGGCCTGCGTTATGAATCAAAAGAGGAACCCCATCTGCCCGCCTCTGGTCCGAAACCACGCCGATATGGTCGTATGGCGGGCCGAACACCACAATGTCGCCGCCCTGCCATTCCTTTAAGTTCTCCGCATCCCACGGTTTGATCCCGGTAGTGAGCCTGTCGGCATATTTTTTGAAAAAAACCTCCTGGTTCGGCACACGGCGAAAATCAATGTTCGGGTCGGGCCTGCCTTCTACCCGCGGGTAGTTATCCGGATGTTCTTTAATATCCCGGTCCATCATCCCCTTTAAGTCATAGCCGGCGTTTTGCAGCGCTCGCCAAATCACGTCAGTGCAGACGCCCTCGTTTTCAGGAGGATGTCCCCCGGCGTAATAAGCGTCTTTATATAAAGGCTTCGCCTCCATGTCCTTGCGCGCCCCCTGGACAATATTGTCCAGATCGTAGATGCCGTCGCCGTCCTTATCGTTCGCCGGGATGACCCTTTCCACTACGCAACGCGGCTCAACGAACTCCCGTAAATTTACCTGAAGCCGGGGGTCCTGATTCTGCCGGTTAAGCAAAATTATCAACAATCCTACGGCAATCAAAAATAACAGAACTTTAATTATTAACAATCGTTTTTCTTTGTTCATTCCATTTACCCTTTGAACTGGCCGGAACTCATAAAAGCTCCGGTTTTCTTTGCGCTTATCATCCACGCCTCAAGCTACTGTCCGACCAACTCGCGCATTTCCTCGTACCCCTGTTTTACCAATTCTTCAGCCGTTTTAAACGCCGGCAGGTTTTTTTCCTCTACAGGCAGGTACTTTCCCATCGGATCCTCGGAATAAATTTTAACCGTATTCTTTTTAAGCATACCCTGATCATCAAACTCAGCGGTAATCTTTAAAAAGTCATTAGCGTCAGAAGGCTTTTCGATATATTCCTGAAGTTCTTTGTTCCAGAAATCTATTTCCTCTTCAACTTTTCGTATTTGTTCAGGAGTAAGGTTTTGCCTGTTTTCCTCCAGGTATTTTATCTTGCCTTTTTGTATTGGCCATTCAGCAGGAGTTTTACAGCCAAGAAGAGTCGTCACTTTGGTTTTGAATTCGGCTTCCCCAAAAGAACCAGTCACTTTTTGTGAAAGTAAAGATACTTCTGTTTCCAGCACTCGGTAATGTTTATACTGCCGGGCTAGAAAATCTTTTATCTCCTTCTGGAGCTGTTCGGCCTGGTATTGCCCGGTTAAACTAGCATCATTGGATATTTGCGAGATATACCAGTTTTGTCCATCTTGCTTGACGGTTAATTTAGCTACAGATGTTCCGGCAGGTCCGGTAGAAGCCACCCAGGTAAACCGGACTTCGTATTCCCAAGTGCCCTCATTGGTTTTTGTCTCTTTCAGGATTTTAAAATTTTCCGCCCAGGGACTGGAGACTCCCGTTACCCACCCTACTCGCTCGTAGTCGGTAAGCTTTTGCGTTTTTAGTTCTGGGGACAGTACAGCATATTGCAAGGCGCCATTTCGCTCTTTTACGCCTTTAGCCCACTTTTCCACGGCCTCGCCAGGTGTAGTGGGAGCTAACGCTTTTTGCAAAAGGGTGATTTGACGCGATAACGAATTTGACTCTGGTACGTAGGTATAGATTACAACGATCCTGGTTTCTGCCTCCCATTTTACTTCCGCGCCTAACGCTTCCGTCACCCATTTAATAGGTACCATTGTTCTGTTATTAAGAAGCTGCGGCGGAACATCCGGCTTAATCTCCCGGCCGTTAACAACGAGCTTGATCGGTCCGGCTGCAAAAGTTGTAGTTGCCAGAGCAACAACTAGCACAACAACACCAATAATTAATAGCCACCTTTTCCTCATATTCAGAATCCTCCTTCAAAAAATTTTTACTTTAAGTATCACTACAACGATGTTTAACTAAATTACCGCTTGTATCATGATGAAAAATCTGCTATCATATATAAAAATTTATTGGGAGGTGGCAGGTTATGATTCCGG
>JJNX02000141.1 GCA_000681355.2 Peptococcaceae bacterium SCADC1_2_3 | reverse complement strand
GGAGTTAAACGGGCCGGCTGCGACAGGGGCAAACCTGACGGTCAGGGTGGCTTCTTGCCCGGGGGTCAGGGTCTGGTTGGAGACGTTGTCCGATATAATGCTGAATGGCGCTCCTGGTGTGGTAATCAGGCCGATGTTTAAGTTTACATCCCTTTCGTTTTTAACGGTAACCACCTGGTCGGCGGTAGAGCCAACGAGGACATCACCGCAATTCCCCCCAATAAGTAATAAGCTTTGATCATCATCGTCTTTGTGGCAGTCATTTGATAAATATTTATTACTCTTTACCATTTAAAGCAGATAATTTATCTATTTTTGTCGCAAAATGTCTATTAATACAATCCGCAAAAAAATAATGTACAGTCATACTGGCTAATATGACTGTACATTTGGGTAATTATCTTGACAACAATCAGCTATCAGCTAACAGCTAACAGTTATCAGCTAACAGCAGTCAGCTTTTATGTATGGGAATTGCTTTGGTATTATGGTTTCATTTGCAATCAAAATTATATGTGGAATTCTCTTCCCCTTCGTGATAAAATACAATTAAAATAAATTCCAGGCAGGCGATGCAATGAATACCGTCATAAAAATGGATGAACTGATTAAAAGGCTGTTTCACCTGTCAAAAAAACCTTTGCTCAACCTTTTGAATGCCTTGTACAACGATAACATCGAGGAAACGGCCGGGGTAGAGTACGGCAGCGCCGAGTTTGTCCACGACAACCTGGTTAAAAGTATGGCCGATATGTTCGTAAATGTTTACTCCCGCCGTGCTATTTACCGATACCATATAGAATTTCAAACCACCCACGATAAAAACATCGTCATCAGAATGTTCCGGTACGGCTTTGAAAAAGCCAAAGAAGTCTTAAATTTATCTGATTTGTCTAAAGTCATAGAAATGGAATTCCCCGACCCCAGAGTGATCTTTATTGAAGAAAACGAAAAGATACCAGATATGCTGCAGTTGAAAATAAAGATACCCAAACAGGCACCAGTGCTTTACCGGGTACCGGCCTTTAAATACTGGCTGTACAGCGCCAGGCAGTTATACGATAGGCAGATGGATCTTTTGCTCCCACTTCAGGTTTTTAAGATCCGCAAATACTTAAAGGCTGAAGGGAAAATGAATGAGGCAGTCTATCAGAGCCTGGTAAAAACAGCCGAAGAAACCGTCAGGATTATCGGGCAGGCTGTAGAAGAAGGGAAAGTAACCTCTGAAGATGCCGGGGAAATGAACGCCATCCTGGTAAATATAATGGAATATCTATACGGTAAATACGGTGATTACAACAAAATCGATCAGGAGGTGAAGAACATGATTAAGACTTTCTACGACCCTGGATTGGTGGAAAAAGGAAGGCAGGAAGGCACCCGCACGATTTTGCTAAAACAGATCAAAAAACGTTTTGGCGCAGTATCTAAAGACATTGAAGAAAGGATTAACAGCTTGGGGATAGAACAGCTTGAGCTGCTGGCTGAAAAGATATTTGAAATAACTACCGAAGAAGAACTGCGCCAGGCAATTGTGATCAGGCATTGAATATTTTCGGTAATCAGCTATCAACTTACAGCTATCAACTTACAAAAATCCCCGGGGCAGTTGCCCCGGGGATTGAAACTATTTAGACAAAAAAGAGAGGAAGCCCTTAAGGTATCTGCCCTGCCGCTGTGTTGTTGTTCTCGTTGAATTCAACTACCCGGTTGGTTGAATCGATAACGCATAACAGGTACTTGCCGGAAACAGAATTGCGGAACTTGTATAAAAAGCCGATGGTTGTGCTCTTTCCGGCGCCAATTCCCAGCACGTTTCTGGACCAGAGGAACTGGTCTGCGCCAGGAGCGAAGTTAGTATCATCGGAAAGGTAAAAGGCGATTTTAAAGCTGCCGGATGCAGTATTGCCTATATTTTGTATCAGGACTTTGGCCATGACGGCCCTGCCACCGGCATAGGATTTCTGCATGGTGAAGTTGCCGGTAAAGTCGGGGGCGATAACCCCATTCCCGCTTAAGTTTACCTTCACCGGGTTTTCGTCCGGGTCGTCGGAGGGGAGGTCAAAGCTGGAGTTAAACGGGCCGGCTGCGCCAGGGGCAAACCTGACGGTTAGGGTGGCTTCCTGCCCCGGGGCCAGGGTTTGGTTGGAGACGTTGTCTGCTATGATGCTGAATGGCACCGCCGGGTTAGTGATCTGGCCGACGTTCAAGTTTGCATCCCCGTCGTTTTTAACGGTGACGGTCTGGTCGGCGGTAGAGCCAACGAGGACATCGCCAAAGGAAACCGGCAGGGGGGTGACGGTGATGTCGGGAGCTATGCCATTCCCGCTTAAGTTTACCTTCACCGGGTTTTCGTCCGGGTCGTCGGAGGGGAGGTCAAAGCTGGAATTGTAAGGTCCGGCTACCGGTGGGGCAAACCCGACGGCCAGGATGTCCCCTTCGCCCGGTTTCAGGGTTTGGTTGGAGACGAAGTCTGCTATGATGCTGAAAGGCGCCGCCGGGTTAGTGATCTGGCCGACGTTTAAGTCTGCAACCCCGACGTTCCACACGATAACCACCTGGCCGGCGATAGAGCCAACGAGGACATCACCAAAGGGTACGGGGAGGGGAATGACGATAATGTCGGGCTCCGTAGTGACAGGGCCGGGGTTAAGTTTGGTTACAAAGGCGTCAGCACCGACGTTATGAGTTTCATAAACCGCCCCGGTGATGGTGGGGAAGTTGGCAGAATTAGTATACCCGGTCACATAGGCGCAGCCCGAGCCGTCTACCGCTATGCCAGAGCCCCTATCATCACCGCTTCCGCCCAGGTAGGTGGAGTAGACCAGCGGGTCAATGACCAGCGGGTAGCGGGAGTCGTAAGCGGCAACGGCAAAGCCGTAAGCTGTCTTTTCCTCTCCGGCCAGGGCAAAGGAACCTTCCACGGTTACTTTTTCACCGGCTATCTCCTGGTAAAGGTAAGGTTTTGCTTCTTTTAGCGTGCCGGCCGCCGTTTTGATCAAAAGCCCGCCTTCTGCTTCCAGTTCCAAGCCTTCGATGCCTTGGTAGGCCAGCTTGATCGTTTCCGTCCGGGCGCCTGGTTTGACCACCAGTTCGTATTTTAAGTTGCCTGCTTCACCTTTAAAATAAAGGTCTATCCCCGGCCACAAGCTCTGGTAGACTATTTCCTGGTAGGTGGGAACGTTGGTGTACCACTTGGCCGGGTCATTGCCGGTAAGGTAGTTTACCTTTCCTTCGTTAAGACCCAGGGCTTTAACGCTTGCGTTTTTGTTTGCCCCGGCAAAGTTTAAGCTAAAGG
>JJNX02000140.1 GCA_000681355.2 Peptococcaceae bacterium SCADC1_2_3 | reverse complement strand
AGTGCTTTCTCCTGTAACTCGTAAATCCTGCGTTCTTTTTCGCTTTGCCAGAACATTTCTTCAACGGTCAGTGCTTTTCTGATGGCCGGGTTTTCCATCGCAATCTCCTCCATTTCTTTTCCTTCCAAATTACTGAAATATACCAGCCAGGCTTCTAAAGCATCCTTTGGTCTGCGGCCAATGCCCTTAATTTTTTCAATCTCCAGGATGTGAATTTCCAAAAGGTCAGTTAAAGCTTCGCCTGTTTCATCATCTTTAAGGTGAAAGCTCCGGTGGTAACGGTTGTCTTGAAACCAGTTAAATGCCAAAAGCACGATGTTGATGGTCCTTTTCAGTTTGCTGAAAAGGTCACCGCTGGTCAACTGGCCGCAGTAAACACGTCCCCAGTAATAAAGAATACGTTGGTCAAGATTGTATTCGTTGGCTATCTGGACTTCAATATTGATTAGTGTTCCTTCGGTTGTCTTGGCCAGAATATCCAGCCTTGCGCCCCGGTCAACCAGGTGTTCCGGGTCGATGTCTCTATCTTTTAGTTCAATGCTCTCAAGTTCTTTGCCTGGCGGAGGTTTGAGCACGGCGTTTAATAGCCCTAAGAGGGCTTCTTTACCTTCTTCTGACCCCATGATTCTTTTAAAAGCATAATCATTTATCCTGTTGATGCCCTTGATTGCTGACAACATATCACCTCCTGGTTTAAGGGTATTATATCGTAACTATTCAGGTAGGCACATAGGGGCAAAGTGAAATGAAAACACTTGGAAGCCTTATAAGATGTTAAACTATGTCGCTTCAATTTGTGCCTCTGTGCCTTTGCCCCTATGTGCCCGAGTAGTTACATTATATCACAATATTTTGCATACTGGAAAGAGAAAAATGTTACGATACTATCCAGAAAATCATTCCTCTACCAGCAGGATTTTGAATAAAAAGGTTGAAGTAACTATTGTTATTAATTTATAGAGACTGTCGAAAAACCCTTTATTGACCTTCTCCCCATCCCCTTGCGGGGGGGGTAGGGGGAGAAGAAGAAATCAGGAATACTTCAATAAGTTCCCTCTCCCCTGGTGGGAGAGGGTTAGGGTGAGGGGGGCTTGGATGAGAGAAATAAAACAAGGATCTTCTTATCATGTAAGGTATCATGCATATCTCGAATTCCCGGAAATCTACTTACTTTAAAAGGAGGGAAAAGATGTTTTTCGTTAAAGGTTGGTCAGGAAAATGGATGCTGGTAATGTCTTTGTTGATGCTTTGCCTTGTTTTGGGCCAGGGTCACCAGGTATAGGCTAAAGAAACATCGGTTGAAAATGGTGTGTTGGAGGAACAAGTAAAAGTAGAAGAACAAATAAAAACAGACGGGGTAACTATGGCCAGGGAAGCAGCGCCTGCAGTAACCGTTACGGTAAAGGTATATGGCAGGCATAATTTGCTTTTAGCAGAACAGGTGACTTTAGGAACGGGAGAATTGACTTTGCCTGACGGACAGGTTTGCCAGTATGAGCATCCTACCGCCCTGGCTGCTTTGGCCCTGGCTTTGGAGAAAAAGGGAATATCCTGGTCGGCAAGGTCTTTTAATGAAGACAGGGAAATAATTCAACTGGCTAACGAACCGGGACCGTGGGACTGGGCTTTGCTGTCCGGGGGTGAAAATGAAGGTATTTGGAAAGACAAGGTAGGGGTGTTAAATTTAACACCCCTACAGGGTGCAAATGAACTTAAAGAACTTGCTCTGTCTGGCGGTGAAGTGTTGGTTGTTTATTCACTGATGACAGGCAAGATGCCTGTTCCACTGATGACAGGCAAGATGCCTGTTCCACTGATGACAGGCAAGATGCCTGTTCCACTGGAAGAAGGTCTGAAACAGGCTGAAAGATTGCAGTTTAATGGCCTGGCAATAGAAAGCCAGGGACCGGAAGTAGAGTGAGAGAAAACCTTTGGCGGAAGTAATTGGGATTGTGGCTACTCCGTCCAGCAAACCACTGATGGCGGCTATATCATTGCCGGTGGTACACACTCTTTCGGCGCTGGCAATTATGACGTTTATCTGATTAAACTCAAAGGTGAAGCAGTTTTTCCCAACCAACCTCCTATTGCTTCCTTTACTTACACCACTAACGGCTTGCTGGCCACATTTACCTCTACCAGCACTGACTCCGAAGGAGGTCCTTTAGCCTATACCTGGGATTTTGGGGACGGCAGCACTTCCACCAAGCAAAACCCGGAGCACTATTACGACCTAGCGGGAAAACACCAGGTTACACTGAAAGTGGTTGACGACAAAGGCTTAAGCGCGGCGATAACTCAGGAAATAACAATAGAAAGCCTTATTCTTTCGGTAACTTATCCTTCTTCCCTTGGCCAGGGCCTTCCCTTAAAAGTAAGGGTAGTTGCTGCTCAAGAAACCAGCATTACCCTTAACCTGGGCGATTTTACCCAAACCAAACAAGGCAAAATAGTAGAATTTAGCATTGATACCACCAGTTTTACTCCCGGCCGGTATGATTTAACAATCAAAGTGGAAAATGAAGAGTACAAAGGGGAAGTGAATATTTACAATCCCCTGGCTTACCAGGAAATAATAAGTAAGTTAAAGGATCTGGAAAATTTAACAGAAAAAGAAATGCAAGAGATAAGCAAACTTACCAGTGAGGCTATAGCAGATACGCTAATAGATTTGGGTACAGATTTTACTTTGAATAAAGCTGCTGATAAATTAGTAGAGGCAGGAAACTATAAACTTCTTAAGTTCAGACTTTATCTCCAGCAAGCAGGTCTGGTAGGTGGAAATAATGAAATGGCCTTTGACGGAATGGTCGATACTATCATCCATAATATCTTAAAAGGTATAACGAAAGAAATTATCTCCAAGGCCCCGGAAGATATTTTGCACTGGCCAAATGAAAAATTAACTGAATGGATAAGTCCGGTTGTTTACAGAAGTCTTTGTCAAGATGAACAAAATTTAATTCAGGCCCGCACCGAAGGGGCAGCTCTAGGCTTGCAGAACCGCACCTTCACTCCGGAAAAAATAAACGTAATTCAAAACACGCTGAACAAGGGTAAAAAAGCAATTCAAAATACCAGTGAAGAAAGGATTTACCGTCTTCAGGCAGGCCCTATTACTGCCCAACCCGCTTTGCCCTACTTTAAAGAAGCCCACCACCAGTCTTTAAACCCCGGAGGCTTTTTGGGATTAAACAAATACAACCCGGCCTGGGTATGGGATATGACCCTGGCCGACCTCCAGTCCAGTTCAGCCCCAGTTGAACATTGACATCACCAACCAGAGCAACGAAACGA
>JJNX02000139.1 GCA_000681355.2 Peptococcaceae bacterium SCADC1_2_3 | reverse complement strand
ATCATAATCCAGGTAAAAACCGCAATGGAAGCCAAAATAACGGTCAGTTAAATGGATGATAATCCCAGTCAATTTTCTTAAGGGGAAAATGCAAGAAAAAAAACACCCCTTTTTGCAGTGGGGTCATTTATGAAAAAAGATCCCCCTTCAGGTATATGTTGACCAGGTTTTGCATCAACAATTATGCCTGACAGCAAAAAGAAAAAAGGTATCCCAGTCAGAATTGGTTAGAAAATACCTTTACCAGGGACTGCAAAATGAACCTGGCTTGCAAGATCCCGCCCTCGACATTATCGGCCTGGGCGCCGGTAAAACGCCGGATCTCTCAGAGCGTCACGATCATTATCTGGTTTTTCGGGAAAAGGAAAATTACAGATGCATTTGCTTTTGATATTCATTTCACCATTGCCGGATTTATTCAATTACCCGAATAGTGTTTGCTGATAAAGCCTACGCAAATTCTTTTGCCGAAGCCTAAAACTAGATTATGGAAGTATGCCGATGCAATTGCCTCTGGGGAACTGAGAGAACTGTCGCCGCTGTTGATTCTGGAACCTCCTGATTTTACCAAAATAACTGGCCTTATACCTCAACTAAAGCCTTGAATACCGCCTGGTTTGGCTTACTGTAAAAATCTATTTGCAGCTTATCTATGACCTTTGCCGGCAGTTCAGCGAAGTCCCGCCGGTTTTCCGTAGAAATAATCACCTGCCGCTCAATAAAATAACATACGGGGAAATTTCGCGGTAAACATACGACTTGCCGTTTCCCCGGGGGCCCAACTCGACCAGGTTAAAGACAAAGGATATACCTGCCAGAAGATTGAAGAGGAAATAGAGGCTGGTCCGGGAATGTTTTTTAAAGAACTTTACGGAAACCGGGCATGAGGGTGATGCTTGATACCAACATACTGATCTCTGGGATGGTTTTCCACGGACCGGAGCGCCGTTTATTGGAGAACCGGCCCGGTCAGAACCTGCCCTTCGCGGATCGATTGTTTGTCGCTCATTAATCTTAGATGGCTGGAGGATCGTTTTGTGACTTCAAAGGAAGAGTTAACGAAAATATTTGAGAAGTATACCATAACTGCTGGAATGTACCTGTCCAGGTTAAGAGTATCCCAATCAAAAGTTGCCTACCTATCCCTTGCCCAACGAGCAAGACTGCTGGAGGCTGTGGAATACCTGGAACCCAAGCCGGCTTTTCATGAGTTGGTAGAGGCTACTCGCGATACTTATCGTCAAAACAGCCCTCATTCCAGTCAGGTTTTTAGAGTATGGGAAGCTGCTGTGAAGTGTTTTTTCCGCAGAACAGGCTTTTATCTGAATTGCTTTAATGGCGAGGCAACAATTGATTTGGCAAAGACTTTTGTGCAGTACGACCGCGCCTTCACAGCCTGCGAAGTACCTGTAACCTATCTGGTTCCGCTGGAAGGTGTCGCATTCTGTGAAACAAGGAACGGAGTAAATCATTTAAGGGAACAGTCAATCAACCTTGGTGACTTCATCCTGCGACGCTTTTCAAAAGAAGAACTCATAAACTTGGCTGGCAACCGGACAAACGAGGTATTCTACCCGTACGCTGTTTGGGATGTGGAAAAGTTATCCCGGTACTGGTTTATAGTTATAAAGAGCAGAAAGGAAGTTTTGGGTTTAGGTTGGATTCCAGTTGACTTTTCAGACCTAAATTATATTCGCCGCAAGTCTCTTCCGAAGCTACCTTTTTCATTGCGCCTAGCACTTTATAAGCTTATTCTCTGGGATTGGCTTCCGGAGGGGTTTCAAGTAGAAGAGTGGCCAAATGAACTTTCCGGCTGTCAGTGGTCAGAACTGGGTATTTGTTTTTCGGTGGAGCGGGTGCTCAAGAGTAAAAACCGGTTGATTTTGGAGCCTTGGTATGGTTTCTGCTTTCCGCTTCGCCTGGAGGTCAACGAAGACCTGATTCACCCTCCGCCCCCGGCACCCGGGCTAGATACCCTTGAAACAGAAATCCGATCAGGTTTTGAGGGCGAAGAAGTGGAGTGGCCCGTAGAATGGTTTGAGTTGAAAGATAAACCTACGGCTGAATTAGAAAAGTTTATCCGGGAAGACCTGGCTGTGCTTGATGCCAGTCTGCTGGAAAAATGGCCGTTTTTCGAAGTGGCTCTAGAATATGCTACTAAGGCCTTTTTTACCGATCCCTTCGATGACGCTCCACAACAGCTCCTGTGGCATATTACGGCCCTGGAAGCTCTTTTAGGGAAAAAAGAGGATGAGAAACTTGTGAAGACCATGGCAGGAAGGCTGTTCAGGCTACTTGGCCGTAATACTAAAGAAAAAGACAGGATTGATTATAGTTTTCGGAAGCTTTACGAAATCCGCAGTGATCTCGTTCACGGCAATCCCTGGAAAAACTATTCCCCTTTATATCTGTATCTAGCCCGGAACCTGGCCCGGCGTGCCTGCCTCCGTTTCTTAGAACTGGCCCGCAACTGTATCCAGGAAAGCAGGCAACTGCCAGAGCGTGAACAAATTCTCACTGCCATTGACCAGGGGTGTTTTGAAAAGTTGGCGGGTGGCGGGTCTTAGAGTTTTAGTTAGTTTCATCAACAATTTCACTGTCCCTTTCTGCATAACTCTTGCAGGTCGAGCATGTGCCGTTCTGTAAAGCGAATCTTCACGTCCTCACCACATAGCTTAACATTCAAGCAAGCCTCTTCAGAGCCTCCTTCATTTTCGCATTTCCAGGATTCTATCTGTTGAGGAATTTTCCTAGTATAACGTTTCAGAAATATATTTACACATAGGATAGTCTGTGGTATATTGGTTTCCAAAAAGATTGGAGGGAATCAATATGCCACGGAAAAGCCAGAAAGCAAAGTTGATTTTAAGTGAAGAAAAGTGGGAACAGTTGCAGAAGATTGCTCAATCGCGAAAGGCGCCGTTCAGGGAAGTACAGCGGGCCAACATTTTATTGCGATATTCGGAAGGCCTGCCGATCATAGATATCGGAAAGATGGTACATATCAGCAGGCCGACAATTTACAAATGGATAGAGAAGGCATTGGCCATGGGGATCGACGAGGGGATGAAGGACAAGTATCATCGGCCCAGGGAGCCCGTGATTACGGAAGAAGTGAAGGCCTGGGTCATTAACCTTGCCTGCAAGAAACCGACGGATTATGGCTATGCAGCTGAGACATGGACGCGTAGCGCCCTGGCGGATCATGCCAGAAAACATGGACCGGAAGCGGGGCATGATTGTTTGAAAAAAGCGGCCAAGGCAACGGTTCAGAGGATTCTGGATGAGCATCCGATACGCCCCCATAAAATGGCCTATTATTTGGAGCGGCGTGATCCTGAATTTGAGC
>JJNX02000138.1 GCA_000681355.2 Peptococcaceae bacterium SCADC1_2_3 | reverse complement strand
AGAAGAAACCAAATCGGAACTCGGGATGGATCATTACGAGGTAAGGAAGTACCCGAGCTGGAATCGTCACATCCTGATTTCCATGCTCAGTCATTTCTTTCTCTGGCATATCAAGATAAGGTTGGGGGAAAAAAGCACCCATTATTACTCTGTCGCAGCTTAGGATTTTACTTACGGCAGTATTACCCTTGAGGACATTCTCAACAGATGATTTGATCATGTTGGTCGGTTGGATACAAAGGAAAAATTACAAAGCCTATCTTTCCCACAAGAAAAGTAAATTGATTGGTAAGTGCTTAGTCTAAATATCGTTGTAGTGTTATTTAACTGATGTTACGCAGTTCATAAGCTACGATTGTGAAGTTGCTTTTCAGAGTTCATTGTAATATTCTAAATGAGTTATGAATAGACACTTCTTGGAGTTATACACGGACTATCTTCTGAGTTCTTTTGGTCAAACGACAGCAACCGCTATCGCTTTTACACCATTTTTACCTCTAGTCATTGTTTCAATCTCCTTTTAATTTTTAATTTAGGTTTTTGGTTTTCTAAGCTATTTTTCTACTTTGTCTTCCTTCCTCTACCTTAACCTACTTTCCGCCGCTAAAATATTTTTTCCTTTGCCGCTCCCACCTCTTTTTTAGCTTTGGGCTGTTTATAGCCAACCCCCTTAGGAAGTTGCTTCTTTCCTGGTATCTGGAAACATATTATAACAAAGAATTGTTTATTTTTGGTTAAGAAATTGTTAAGTTTCGTTTATTTTTTGGTTAATTTTTTTGCGGGTGATTATCCATCACGCAATAGGCATAAGATTGTAAAATGCTCGTCATTCTCCAAGATGGTGGCAATGATTCTGGCTTTATCTTCTTCATCAACGAACACTTCTTATCGGTTGTTTCCCCACAGCATGAGGTGGCAGGTTTGTGTTTTTGATAATATCCGGGTGTGCCCTGGTACTTTTTAATCACTTCTGCTAAGAGTTCATTATATCCTGTTGTGCGCTGTCAGCAGAACCGTACCCTTAACAGGCAGCGCCGCATCCAGCGTAACATCCACTTTGCTGCCGTCCGGCCTGGTGTCCATCGCTTTTCGGCTGCCGACTTCCATTTCCAGCTTGATTAGCTGAACCGGAAAAGGAGCGTTCTGGATTTCAGAAACCGGAGGTTTGGTTACAACCTCTGGAGGATCCTGGTTAGGCGGATACACTAACGCAGCCCCGTTCTCAGGCTTCCAATCTACTTTGTAACCGAAAGCCTCAGCCACCCATCTGGCCGGCAGGTAAGTGCGTCCGTTTACCAAATCCATCCGATGAGGGATTCGATTCAATACGGCCACATCCATTTGCTTTGCCTGGTCGTTAATGTAAAGGGTTTTGCTGTTGACGGTTAACTTTAGTTCAGTTCCTTCCAACCTTAGAATTACGTTCGGGAACTGCCAAATGATGTCCTTTTCAGCCACACCCAGGGCCAAAGCCAGGTAGCGAATAGGGACGTAGGTTCGGTCGTTATTCATAAAGGATTCCGCATCCATCTGCTTGGTTTGGCCGTCCACGGTGTAGTAGGAATAGCCCACCACGAAACACACTTTGTGGGTGGGCGCGGCCAGGGCCAGCTTTTGTTGATTATAAATCATCACCTCATGTTTACTGTTTTCTAAAATTTCTTTTTTGGCCTCTTGTATTGTTTTGCCAGTTGCAATTCTTAGTAACAAATCTTTTTTGGTGGTATCGTTGCTACTATCACTTATTATAAACCATTTTCCATTAATCTTTTCTAGCTTAATAATATGTTCATTCCCTAATTCTGAACAAACATCAGGTGAGGCATTTTGGTAAATTTGACTATTTTCAACTACTTTGACTTCTGCCTTGTTGCTAAATACATTTATTTTTTTAAAATCCATTTTTAAATTGTATTTTTCAAATCGTAAATCGAGAGGTTGGATTTTCCTGTGATTGACATCTATACTTAAAGAAGCGGCTTCTAATTCATACTCGGGATTACCATTAGTTTTCCAGAAAATGCTAATATCTTTCTCTTCTAAAACAGAAAGCGATTGGTACTTTGTATCATAAAATTTTAATATAACATCTTTTATGGCAAGTTCATCGTTAGTATTTTCATATGGTTCGTTTGCTCCGGCAATTAATACAATTCCGTTAATAAAGGTAGCCAGAAGGCTTAAGACAAACAGGCTCATTACGATCACACTCAACTTTTTTCTGGTGAATCTTCTTAAAAGTTTACTCATTAATTTTTTCCTCTTTTAATTTTTAGATTTTGGTTTTTGATTCGTAAACTACCTTTTTCCTACATCTCTCACTTTAGCTTACATCTTACTGCCGAACAATTTACTTTTTTGCCGCTATCTTTCACCTCCTTATCTTATTTGTAGATTCTCGGAAACTCTTTTGAGCCTTCGTCAAAGCCTTTCTTTTACCTCGATTTTAGCTTCACCCCCAATACCGGTTGGCATGATATTTTGTGAATAATAAAGTCGAAAAAGGCGTTAAAACTCCCCAGGTCGCTCCACTTCACCGCCAGGGGAAGCATCGCCACTCGGCCCACTACTCTCATCAATTTCCTTCTTTTCACCAATATCCAGAAAGGTTTCCACAGTCTCGTTTTGTCTTTTTCATCAATGAATATTTTCTCTCGGTTATGCCTCTCAGCATGATATGGTAAATTTGCTTTTCGCATTTTTTACTTGCATTTCTTGGCATAAATGAACCTCAACATACGTTGAGTATTTATATATTACCATTATTTGTTTTTATACGTTTTATACGTTTTAGAGCTAAACCAAATAAGATACATACTGCAACAAAAGAAGCAATTCCTAAAAGAGTTACAGTTTTATTGCTTGAGCTATTTGTTCCAGAGGTTCCGCCATATAGTTGTTCTCCTTTGGAATTTGTAGATGGCTGTTTGTTAGTTAATTCAGTTATTTTTGATAATATCTCCCCTGCTGGATAAAGCTTTTTATTCTCTACATCCAGCATGGAATAATTACCAAATAGAGGAACTAAATAATCGTTGCCCTCTGCAGCCACGTAAATAAAATCAGTATGGTAAGGAAGGGCTCTTAAGTGCTTGATTGATAGAATATTTAGTATCCCTTGCTCGTTAAGATACTTTTTAATCTCATCCTCGTTAGAACTAAAGTTAATTAGGTCTCTGGGTAAATACTGGCCGATGCCAACGACCTCCCAATTACCATTATATTTAACAACATTGGCAGATGAGACAACTTTTCCGTTTTTATCAAGAAGTGGATATTCCCAGTAGGAGTCGTTAATTATTATTGAATCTATCCCATTTGACTTATACTCGTCGTGTAATGTTTTAATTTTTTTAGGGTTAAGGTTATATATTTCGTAAGGTTGCCCTAAGCTTAAAGGTACTTCCGATTCATCTTTAAGA
>JJNX02000137.1 GCA_000681355.2 Peptococcaceae bacterium SCADC1_2_3 | reverse complement strand
GCAAGGAGACCATTATATTTGGATCGTTTTTTTAAAGGAGAGTTTTAAAAATATGAACGATAAAAATAATGAGACGCTATGGTTAAAATGTTCCACGCCGGGTCCTTACCCCGAAATAAAAGTTGCCTGAATATACCGGGCAAAACTGAACAGTTAGACCGGCGAGATTGAACAGTGTGACCGTTTGAAACTGAACACCTTTGCCGACAAAGTTGAACACCACGCTTGGCCCTTCTGTTAAATTGAATTTATGTATCTGAAAAGGTGCAAATAAATTCAAGGAGGGTCATAAAAAATGACCAGTTACAAAGAGATTCTACGGCTGCACAGCCTTGGAATCAACAACACCCGCATAGCATCCGCATCCGGATGCTCGCGAACCACGGTAATCAACGTGCTTCAAAGATCAAAGGAGCAGGGGCTAAGTTGGCAGTCGGCGGCCGATATGGCCGACAAGGAGTTGTCACGACTGCTATTTCCGGTAGAGAGCGGCAAACCCGCGTACAAAATGCCGGATTACGAGTATCTACATCGCGAGATGGCAAAAAGCGGCGTGACCTTAACTCTGTTATGGCTGGAATACTGCGACCAGTGTCGCGAATCAGGCCAGATACATTACAAGTCAACCCAGTTTAACAAATATTACGGCGACTATGTGAAAAGTACCAGGGCGACCATGCACATCCACCGCAAGCCGGGAGAAATCATGGAGGTAGACTGGGCGGGACAGAACGCCGGGATTATCGACACAGATACTGGAGAGATCATTCCCGCCTATGTGTTTGTAGCCGCTCTGCCATATAGCGGCTATGCCTATGTGGAAGCGTTCCTTTCACAAAATCAAGAGTGTTGGATTACCGCTCATGTCAACGCCTATCGCTTTTTCGGTGGAGTCACTCGCATTCTGGTACCGGACAACTTGAAAACCGGCGTGGAGAAAGTGACGAAAGGCGAAACGGTTATCAACAAGACCTACCAGGAGATGGCCGAACATTACGGCACAGCAGTGATTCCATGCCGGGTCAGGGCTCCAAAAGATAAAGCGACGGTGGAAGGCTCGGTCGGCATCATCTCCACATGGATACTGGCTGCCCTGCGTAATCAGCAGTTTCTGTCGCTACGTGAGATGAACTCTGCCATTCGGGAGAAGCTAACAGCCTTTTTGGAGAAGCCATTTCAGAAGAAAGACGGGAGCAGAGCCACGCTTTTCGCGGAAGAAAAACCATTTTTGCTGCCGCTTCCCGTAAATCAATTTGAACTGGCAGCTTGGAAGATTGCTACGGTTCAATACAATTATCATATCAGTGTGGAAAGCCAGAATTATTCAGTGCCTTTTGAATATATCAAGCAAAAAGTAGATGTCAGGGTCACCAAAAATGTGATTGAGGTATTTTTCGAAGGCAACCGCATCTGTTCTCATCCCCGGCTTTATGGCCGGAACAACCAATACAGCACCATTGAAGCCCATATGCCGCCCGACCATCAAAAATATGTGACCTGGAATGGCGACCGTTTTAAAAACTGGGCAGCCAAAATCGGCGAGAATACAGTCTTTGTCGTTCGCTTGTTTTTGGAAAGCCACAAGGTCGAGCAACAGGGCTACAAGGCGTGTATGGCGCTACTGAAACTGGCCGACAGATATTCGGTGGAACGACTTGAAACCGCTTGCGCAAAAGCGTTGTCCTACACCGGGCGACCAAGCTTTAAGAGCATACAGGCCATCTTGAAATCGGGACAGGACAAGATACAGGAAGAGCCCCCTGCCTACTCTTCCTCCTCTAAATACGGTCTCACTCGTGGAGCCGATTACTACAGCAGGAGGGATGGGAAATGCTAAACGATACCACCGTAAACAAACTGCATGAAATGAAGCTCAGCATCATGGCGCAAGCCTTCCGGGAACAGCTTAGAGGCGCCAATTTATCAGAAATGGCCTTTGAGGAACGCTTTGGCCTGCTGGTCGATGCCGAATGGGCGGCGCGTAAAAACAACCGGCTATCCCGGCTAATCAAAAATGCCGATTTTACGTTCAATGACGCTTGTGTTGAGAATATAGAGTACCATGGCGACCGTAAACTTGACAAGGCGCAAATAACCCGGCTGGCTGGCTGCAACTACATCCAGGAAGCCCATAATATCATTATCCTCGGTGCAACCGGCAGCGGAAAAACATATCTGTCCAATGCCTTCGGCATGGCTGCCAGCCGGAACTTTTATACGGTCAAATATGTGCGTGTTCCGGATTTGCTGGGTGAATTGGCTATTGCCCGTGGCGAGGGCGCCTACCGCAAGGTTATTAAGGCTTACAAGCAGGTGAAGTTGCTCATTCTGGACGAATGGCTGCTGTTTCCCCTGAAGGAAAGCGAGGCTCGTGATTTGCTTGAGATCGTGGAATCCCGTTACAAAAAGGCGTCCACAATATTCTGTTCCCAGTTTGAGGTTGGCGGATGGTACCATAAAATCGGGGAACCGACGCTGGCCGACGCCATTTCCGACCGCATTGTGCATGATTCTTACACCATTTTTATCGATGGTAAAACTTCTATGAGGGAGCGCAAAGGCATTGCAGAAGGCGAACTCTAAACAGCCTGGCGGCTGATGAGGGCTCTGCCCTCAAACTCCCGAGGTTTATCGCTTATTGGTTTTCCAAGGAGAGTGGTGTTATTATGGCTTTAACAAAAAAAGAGCGACACCCACCGGCATCACTCTCCTTGCTAAACCTCATATGCCGCTCGGGTCACTCCTCAGTGTTGCCCTATCCTGCCTATGAGTAAAAGCATTTTGAGTATACCATGGGGCTATACGGCTTTCAATGTACAGCCTTTGCGGTCAAGGTGTTCAACTTCGACGGTCTAACTGTTCAACTCCGGCGGTCAAGGTGTTTTTTCTCGCCGGTATATTCAGTTGCCCGCCCAAATTTGTTTTACGCCCAACTTTTAATGGAAGATTATGCTGGGGTGGTGAGCGAATTATCAGCAATTACTCAGTACGTCTATCACCATATTATGTTTGAAGAAAGAAACAAAGAACTGGCGGAGCTTGAGGAATGTATTTCCTTGGTGGAAATGCACCATCTGGAGATACTGGCTCAGGTAATCAGAATGCTGGGAGGTGACCCGCAGTACAAAGTAGCAAAGAACAACCAGGACGTTTACTGGAACGGCAGTTATATTTATTATGGCCAGGAGATTTGTGACCGTCTGGTTTCAGATATTGAAGGAGAAAAAGCTGCCATTGCCCAGTACCAGCAGCATTATAAATTAATTGCCGACCCCCATATTCAACGCCTACTGGAAAGAATAATTCAGGACGAAACATACCATATCCAGTTGCTTACCCAGGCTTTGCAAAAGCATTGTACTTATTAAACAACAGACCATGAAGTAAACTTTTTAACCAAAAAGCCGGACAGTAATAAAAAAGTTTTTTAGTCTA
>JJNX02000136.1 GCA_000681355.2 Peptococcaceae bacterium SCADC1_2_3 | reverse complement strand
TAGGTTAGGGGGAGGGGGGATGGTCAATATTTTTCAACACGTTTTATTTATCATCTGGCTTATCTGCTTTTCTTCCTTTACCTTACCGTTAGTACCGTATATTTTTTGCTGACCTGGCAGGCAAATTAAAGATAAGATCAAATGGTGAAAACGCAGGCCGTTATGGCTTAAAATTAAATTTTCCTGCATTATGTTCCTTAATTTAGTTAAGGAGTATGCTAAATTTGTCTTCAGTTGGGTTAGTTCCGGCTCATCTTCTAAAGTTAATTTATCGTCTGGCTTGACTGAAAATTCCTGCTCTTTTAACGTTAAAAAATTAATCCCTTGGCTAGCTTTTAAAATAGCTGTATTGGCTTGATCGATCTTTTCTATTTCTCCTTTTTTTAAGGCCTGCTGCTGAACATTAGCCGCCCTTAAAAGCTCCTGGGCCAATTCAAGTTCCTCTTTTAAGATTTCTTTAAGGGAAAAACATTCCTTGGTCATAACTATACCCCTTCATCTGATAAATTTATTTCCTCAATTAACCCGGCGGCAATTTTTTTGGCCTCAATTATAAAATTACCTTCTTTTATCTGCTGTTGAATAGCCTTAACTAATTCCGGCCTTGCGTCAGAAAGCCCGGCTAGTTCTTGACGGTACCTTTGTAATTCTTTGGCCTCGGGGGATATTTCCAGTAAATCTTTACCTTCGTCCACCGGACTTTCCTGTTTGGTCTGGGCGCGTTTACCGGCTTTATTTACCTGAAGCTGGTACACATCCAAAATATTAGATATATTGTCCGGACCATTTATTTTCATTAGCTTCCATCTCCTGTTTAAAATTAACTTTTCTCGCTATCTTTTTCATTATTATTCTTCGGCACGCGATGATTATTGCTTTAGCCCCTGATTTAAATTTATTTTAAGGGTTAGAGGATTGATAGTTATCCTTCTTCGCCTTTTATTTCCCTACTTTTCTCTCTTTCTTTTCTTGCCTCGGGTCTTAAGAAACCTGATAGGCGGTCTCGAATTAACGTGGGGTTATAGCCAGCCTGTACCGAAACAATACCTTCCAGCATTAATTGCCGGATTAAGATTTCTTTTTTGCTTAAGTTGCCTAATTTAGTAGCTATGGGAACCCACAATACATTGGCACTGGCTACTCCGTAAAGAGTAGCCATAAAAGCTACCGCGATAGCCGGACCAAGTTTTTCCGGAGTAGTCATTTGACCCAACACATGCACTAACCCCATTACGGTGCCGATAATTCCCATGGTCGGGGCATAACCGCCGGCCGCTTCAAAAATCTGTTTCCCCGTTTGGTGGCGTTCTTCAGTAGCATAAATTTCTACTTCCAGGGTATTTCGAACTAATTCTGGCTCATTACCGTCCACCACCAGTTGTAATCCTTTCCGCAAAAATAAATCATTTATTTCCGGAAGCTTATTTTCTAACTGCAGTAAACCCTCGCGGCGGGCAATTTCAGCCAGTTCAACAATTAATTCGATAATTTCGCCTGGTTCAGGTATTTTTTGCGAAAGAACTATTCTTAATAAACCAGGAATGGTCTTTAATTCCCTCATGGAAAAACTGGCTATAGTTGCTCCAATAGTACCGCCAAAAACAATTACGGCCGCCGTTATTTGTATCAAGGCGCCTGCCTTTCCTCCTTCTAAAAGAAAGCCGCCTACCAGACAAACAGTGGCCCCAACTATACCAATAATTATGGCACTATCCAAGTCCTATTTTTCCCCCCTTTGGTTAGTTAACAATGCTGGTTCAGAACCTTGAAACTCACTGCGTAAAATGACAATATCTACCCGGCGGTTCATTTGCCGGTGGGTTTCGCTATCGTTAGAAACTCTGGGCCGGTATTCTCCGTAAGCCAACGCAGCCAACCTTTGGGGAGGAAAAGAATGATTATTGATCAGTTCCTTTACTACCGTAGTAGCACGGGCCGAGGAGAGTTCCCAATTAGAAGGGTAAAAAGTATTATGAATAGGCAAATCACAGGTATGACCTTCGACCCGGATGTAATTTGGTACTTTAAGTAAAACAGGAACAACTTTTTGGATTATTTCTTTAGCCCTAGGAGTTAATTCAGCAGAGCCAATAACAAATAAGACCCCTTCCTGAAAACTTAATACAACCCCTCTTTCCTCACTGGTTACCGAAACTTTAGCTTGTAAGCCATTTTCTTTAATGTAGTTAATTAGTTCTTTCTTGACATTAGCCAGTTGTTTTAATTCTTGTTGCTCAGCTTGTGTGGGAAGTGACCGGACGCCGGTTTTGCCGGTGGCAACCGAGGGGCCGCCGCTGATTAAAACTGCTCCTCCGCCACCCATGGCCTGGCTCAAAGACTGGGATAAATAGCGGAATTTTTCTAAGTCTAGTTGGCCTAAAGAATACATAACAATGAAAAAAATAAGCAATAGGGTAATCATGTCTGCATAAGTAATTAACCAGCGTTCCATGCCACCATGTTTTTCATCTTTTTTTCGGCGTTTAAACAATCTAGTTATCCACCCTTAATAATAAGTTATATTACCTTTTTCATCCAGCTTTACTTTTACGTTTTGTTCATTTTTAAGAAAGCGATATAATTGATGACCCAACTGGACCTCGGTATTTTCCCATGCTTTTTCAATAAAAACGGAAGAAATAGCTTCGGTTACTATTTTTGTCTTAACTCCGGATGCACTGCCTGATTCTCCTACTTTTACATTACCTTTAGCCCAGATTTCTCCCCCCCGGAAGACTTTGGTTATTTCTACTGTTCCGCCAGCACTAATTTTGGTATTAAAACAACCTGGTCCAATCACCTTTACCGTTCCTGTTGCCCTTAAGTCAGAATTAAGGGCATAGTTTATTTCTATGTTTTCTTCGGCAATGGTCTGGACCATAAGATTTTCCAGTAAAATAGCCATATTGTTTTTTATTTCGTTTAAATTTATATCTTGAAAGGCAAGGAAAGCTTTTTCAGCCTGCTTAATTAAACTGAACAAATCGTCTGGTATAAATTCCTCAGGCGTTGTATTTACCATCAATTTTATATCCTTCAAGATATTAGGAATTATTTTAAACTTTGTATCCTGCAAAATAACCCTGATCAAAATAGTTGGGTTAGAGGTGTTAATGTTTTCTTGAAAGGCTGGGTTTCGTTGAACCTGCAAAACATATTCTTCTAATTGGCTAACTAAATTATAAAATATCCTTAACTTGGGAATGATTTTTAGAATAAAATTCCCTTTTCCTCCACTTATTAAGCTTGAAGAAATTACATTACCCCGTACGGTAATTGAACCAGCGGCAAAAACATTGGCGTAAGTTACATTTTTTGTTATTTCTATATTACCGGTAGTTTTTACCGTCATAGCGTCAAGAACGTTTCCTAAAATTACTATATCTCCTTTAAAATTAATGCTGCCAGAAGCTATATTAACATCACCATTTTGAACCAAGACTTTTACCTGCCGGCCCACTAAAGTAACGGCTTGGGTATATGATTGTGTTCTTAGTAGATTATCTAGCCCCGCATTTAAATTGATCATTTGTTCTAGTTGAGTTAACTGGGCCAACTGATTAAGAAAT
>JJNX02000135.1 GCA_000681355.2 Peptococcaceae bacterium SCADC1_2_3 | reverse complement strand
GCATTTCTTCTGGTAGACTTATTTTCAATGGTGTACCCTCCTTTAGTTATTTTGGTGAATTTGTCTATTTAAAGGGTACGCCATTTTTGCTTAAAATCCTTTTTACACAATCAATTTTACGCTACCTAAATCAATGATATTATTGTTGTCAAGGACAGGATATACTAAAAGCGTTTCGGTGCTGAAGCAGGGAACAGTACTTTCGCGTGCGCGCCAAAGCTTAATACCCATCGTTTTATCTTCGCCCAGGCCGCTTACTTTTAAGCTCAGGATAAGGGAACCATCCGGTTGGTATTCAAGCTCCTGGGACTCGTGCCACTTGCGTTCACGGATCCAACGGGTCTGTTCAGGGTCAAAAAGAATCTTCACTTCCTCAATTTTTTCACCTCTTCACCTCTTCACCTCTTCGCATCGTCAGTTCGTTCCGGCCGACCAGGTTTAGGTTTTGCTGGTTAAAGGGCTTAAACCTTTTGGCAAAACGGGTGAACACATGATTAAAGGCGACGAGGTTAAAACTATCTCCTTCAGCAAGATTCCTGAGGCAGAACTGCAGAGCGCTTTTCGCTTGCTCAAGCTTTTCTTCCGTCATAGTGGCAGACCAGGATGAAATCGGCGTCCGTCCGGCACACGATCGGTTGGGTCTGCTTCTTGAAAATCGTTCACTACCTGCTATCTCAAAACCAGCATTATACCTCATCGGATAGGGTAAAACCGTACTGCGTAAAATGTTGATCAAAAGCCAGCACGCTGGTTATTCCAAGCCGTTCCATAACGGCAAAGGTAGTGGCGTCGGTATAGGAAAATGATTTATCAAAATAAGTAAAAATAATCTCCCTGGCTATTCTTTCGTCTTCTTCAGTAATCCGCTCAACTGGCCAGCATAATCCTTTCAGCCAGGTCCGGGCCAGTTCAGAACCCAATCTGTTTGCAAGCAGGGCATGACTTTCAGCAATAATAAAATTTGTAATTATGATCTTTTTTTGTTTTGTGCTTATTTCCTTAAGGATCGCTACAGCTTGCTTGTGAAAGTTATCTGATCTGTCCAGTAAGGCGTAGATTGCACTTGTATCCACCATTATCCTTTCCACTGTTTAATTTCTCCCTCAACAATGTATCTATCGTGGTTCACAGAAACATCTTTTTGCCCACTTGCTCCTGCTCCAATTAACTGCCAGATAGGATCTTCAGCACTTAGGGGCTGGAGCGGCTTGATTTTTTTAATACGGATCTCGTCTTCTCCCATTTGAACTTGCAAATAATCTCCTTCCCGAATATTTAATTTTTTCCTCATGTACACGGGTATTGTCAACTGTCCTTTGGCGCTTATGCGCATTAATTCATTCCTCATAAAGGATACCTCCTACCTGTAAGAAGAAATTCTTACTTTAAGTATACCATGTTTCAAACTTGAATCAACTTTTCTTTAAAAAAATAATATGGAACTCCTTGGCCAGACTAAACTTCTAAGTAGGGCCCGGTAAGTTCCACCAGGCGATCCAAAATCTTTTTCAGCCCCTTTGGTCCCAGTTTATCTTTAAATCTGGAAAAGGTGGCGGGATCGGGAATGCTCTTCTCAAAACCGCAGAAGTCTCTGATTGTTACAGCCTTGTAGCAGGTTCCGGCAAAACGGTCTTTCTCCACAAAGGTTTCCAAAAGCACCGGCCAGTAGCCGTATGTCTTATCCCAATCTTCCGGTAGCTTTTGGACGGCCAGGGAAAGGATTTTGGAGGCCAGGTTTTTCACCTGCACACAGAGTAAGATCAAAAAGCGGGAATTATTCACGATTAGATGCAGGTTTTTATCTAGCTGCAAGCTGGACCAGCCGATCCAGGCGTCTTTGGTTCATCTTTTCCATGGCGGCGACAAGCTCTACCTGCGCCCGGACAAAGACCGCCGAGTTGTTTCTGCCTGCCTGCCGGTTTGCCCTTAAGGCCTCGTTTTCTGCCGTTAAGCGGTCTTTTTCCTTTTGAAGTTGTTCTAATCCTTCGGTCAGGCAAAGAATTTGTTTGCTAAAATATCATTGCTTCACCCTCGACCAGTAAACCACGGTTACTGGAATAATAACCCTCCCGCAACAGCCACTGCCCCAAATATTCATCGGCGATCTGTCGCGGGTGAAAGCGCGGCCGGGTGTAAATACTTACTGAAACCATAGCAATGCGCCCGGCGAGTTTTCTCCAAGCTTCCCGGCGTTTCCACCTGTCGCCCTCGCTGTTGGCCTTGGCCATATCTTCTTTTAGCAAAGTATCTTGCCTGATCACTAAAAAGGTGTGCTGTATGCGCTCTTTTCCCCGCAGGAGTTCATGTACCGGCAGATCTTCCTGCCAGCGGGCAAATCTCTTTAAATGGATTCCTCCGGTATCTTTTTTAGCAAAGAGTTCTTTAAAATAAAGATTAGACAATTCAAGCACATCTTCTTCCAACACTTCCGGGATACCATTAATTAAATCCCTGGTCACCTGCAGATGAGTGGGATCGTAAATCATTTCAGAATACCTGTTTCCTTCTTCGTCTATCAGGTCAACGATTTCCACCGGGCAGCGATCCTTTTTCCCTTCGCGGTTGCAGCGCCCGGCAATTTGAACCAGGCTGTCCAGCGGCGCAAAATCCCTGATAACCACATCCATATCAATATCTACCCCGGCTTCGATGCATTGCGTAGAGACAACTATACATGGTTTTTTATCTTTAATCTTTCTGATAATTTCTAAACGGTCCCGCGGCGTTACGTCAGCGCTGACAAAATAAATTGACATCCCGGAATCTCTTAAGAGCGGGATATCCAGGGCATCCCTTATTTTCCGGGCACTTTTCCGAGTGTTGAGTGTAATTAAAACCCGCTTTTTCTCTTTTACCCAGACAGGCAGCCGTTCTTCAACCTCCTCGCAAAATCGTTCTATGTTTAAGCTGTCCTTTAGCCTGAAATAGAACCTGTATCTTTTAAAGGCGGCAAAATAGGTTTCGTAGGCAGGTAGAAGTGGTACCGCATCACCAACAAATGGCGGCAATGTAGCCGACATCAATAAGATTCTGCTGTTGCCCACACTGGAAAGGCTTTTGATAATTTTTTCCAGGGGCTGCCATAACTTGCAGGGGAGAGACTGCACCTCATCCATGATAATAAGAGCATCGCACAGATTGTGAAAGCGCATTTGGTACCTGGCCCGGGGGTCCATCAGGCTCATCAAGAACTGGTCATAAGTGGTAATTACCAGTTCACTCCGCCAGGTGTCCACAAAAAACGGCTTATTTTCATCTTCCAGCCAGTCCGCATAGTTCCGGTCGGCAAGCGAATGGCTGTTCAATAACCAAGTGCCATCGGCAACATATCCGCCTGTCTTCAATATCTTTTCATACTCTTTTGATGTCTGATCAATAATAGAAAGGAAAGGCAGCACCACTATTATCTTCTGGGTTACATCGGGCTCTGCCGAAATAATCTCTCTTAACTTAAAAGCCCAGGTGGCCGCCAGCAGGGTTTTCCCGCTACCGGTAGGAGCGGTCAGGCTGAAAATCCTTTCTGTTTCACTTTGCCTGATGGCATTAATTATTTCACCTCTGGCTTTCTGCCTTAAGCGGTTCGT
>JJNX02000134.1 GCA_000681355.2 Peptococcaceae bacterium SCADC1_2_3 | reverse complement strand
GCGCCTATACCAGCCATGGACACTGCGGAGTGGTAACCGATGGGGAAATTTTAAATGACGCCACCTTAGAACTGTTGGCCAAAACCGCTCTTTCCCACGCCGAAGCAGGAGCCGATATGGTGGCGCCTTCCGATATGATGGACGGGCGGGTAAAAGCTATCCGATTGCTGCTTGACCAGGCCGGTTTTGACCAGGTTCCTATTTTAGCTTACGCGGCCAAGTACGCCTCGGCCTACTACGGCCCTTTCCGGGAAGCAGCCGCCTCAGCCCCCCGGTTTGGTGACCGGCAGAGTTACCAGATGGACCCGGCCAACGCAATTGAAGCTTTGCGGGAAGTTTACCTGGACCTTCAAGAAGGGGCGGATATAGTAATGGTTAAACCTGCTTTAGCCTACCTGGACATTATCCGCCTGGTTAAAGATACCTTCCCCTATCCCGTAGCCGCCTATAACGTCAGCGGGGAATACGCCATGGTTAAAGCGGCGGCACAAAAAGGTTGGATTGACGAGCCGCGCCTGGTTATAGAAAACCTGACGGCCATAAAGCGGGCCGGGGCAGACTTTATCCTGACTTACCACGCCCTTGAAGCCGCCCAGTGGCTAAGTAAAGTCTGAAAATAAATAATTAAGTTACTTAAAAAGCAGGGATCAAGAACTAGGGGGATTGGAAATTGATGTTGGTTTCCTGGAATGTTACTAATTCCTGTAATCTTTACTGTAAACACTGCTACCGTGATGCCCATAGGGCAGCCGCTAATGAGCTTACCACCCCGGAAGGGATAAATTTAATAAATGAGATTGCTCACGCCGGTTTTCGAATTATGATTTTTAGCGGCGGGGAACCTTTAATGCGACCAGATATTTACGATTTAATTAGTCAGGCCAAAAAACAAGGTTTACGGCCTGTATTAGGAACTAACGGAACCTTAATTGACGGCCAAACAGCCCAAAACTTAAAAAAGGCAGGGGTTCAGGTAGCAGGAATTAGTTTGGACAGCCTAAACATTGCTTTGCATGATGATTTTCGCGCCGTCCCGGGCTCCTGGCAGGCTGCCGTAAATGGTATGCGGGCTTGTTTAAAGGAAGGTCTTTCTTTTCAAATTCATACCACCGTAATGGATTGGAACAGCCATGAAATAGAGGACATAACTGATTTTGCCCTTAAGATGGGAGCGGTGGCCCACCATATTTTCTTTTTGGTTCCCATCGGCCGGGCCGTAAGTATTGAAGAAACCACTTTACGCTCCACTCAATATGAAGATTTGCTCCGCCGCATTTTAAAAAAACAGCAGGAAGTTTCCCTGGAATTAAAACCTACCTGTGCTCCCCAGTTTATGCGCCTGGCTAAACAAATGGGTTTAAACTTGCGCTTCCAGAAAGGCTGCCTGGCCGGAATAAGTTATTGTCTGGTCAACCCCTGGGGAGATGTCCAACCTTGCGCCTACCTGGATCTGGCGGTAGGCAACGTATTAAAGACACCCTTCAATTTAATCTGGCAGGATAGCCCCGTGCTGCAACGCCTAAGAACGCAAGATTACCAGGGCGGATGCGGTAAATGCGCTTACCGTAAGATTTGCGGGGGTTGCCGCGCCCGAGCCTACTTTTACCACGGCGACTACATGGCCGAAGAACCCTGGTGCCTGTATCGCTCTCAGAGGTAAAGACAAGGGAACGGTTCTCTTGTCTTTTTGTCAAAACCAATAGGAGGTAATATTATGGTAAATAAAACAAGCGCTGAAAAAACAATTGAAGAATTAAAAAAGGAGTTAGAAAAAGTAGAACTGCAACAAAAAATTGCAGTAGCAAAGAAAGCTACTTTAAAAGCAAAATTGCCTGATTCGGAAGTAAAAGCGCTTGAAGGTAAGCTTACTGTTGATGAAAATGTTACTATCGAATACCAAATTCTTACTTATAAGGCGATGTCCGAAATTGCTTCTCAAATAAGCCGTGAGATTAAAAATCAGGGGGCTAAGCGGGTAATTATTTTTAATCAAAATGACCTTAATATAGTATTATCATATAAAACAATTTTAGAGCAAACAAATCTTTTTAAAAAGCAGTATGAAGAAGCCATGAAAGAAGAAAAAGAAAAGAAAGTTGCGGAAAAAATGCTTCCTGTTCCTACAGATATCTTGGTTGCAGGTACTACTGTATTAAAGTCTTTTGTGGATATTGCTTCACTTTTTAGGACGGATACAGACATTAAAGGTAATAAAATTGATATAGTTGACGAAGCCTTAGTTTCTGAAATTGCCAGAACATTACAACCAGAGGTAACAATAATTTATCCTCCTTTTATAAATATTGTACCGGATAAATTATTAAGCGCCATATTTGAATTATCCAAATTAAAAGAAGAGGCTGACCGGAAAATAGCAATATGGAGCAAAGGCGAACAGTTTCAAGATAAAGTTGCCCAGTTAAAAAACTTAAATGGACAATATGAAAAAGTATTAACATCTTTGGTGGGTGTTGATGAAAAAACCGGAATTAGTAGATTAGAGAAATTGATAAAGGGTGAAATACTAAGTACTGAACTTGATAAAAATGGTACAGATATTTTGTACCTAAAAGTTGTAGCCGGAGGTGGTAATAATAAAGCCACCCGAAATTTATTATGGAGTCGATTATTTCATAGTGGTGGCGCAATAATAACATATTTTTTGCTTAACAAAGATGGTGTCATAAAAGCATCGAAGACTTTTTATAATACTACGGGTTATAAGCAATTTAAAAATTCGGGTAGTATAGTAGACTTAAACAACTTTTATAATCAATAACGTAACATATATGTTAAAGGTTTTTGTTTTTTGTGAAATGACTATAAAAATGTAATATACCATAAAAGGAGTTTGTAAAAGCATACTTATGACCAATATTTCTTCTCTTGACAGTAAACTGCTTAGCCGGAAAGATTGTGTTCTGGTTATTATTGATGTTCAGGAGAAACTGATGCCGGCAATTGCAGAGGGCACAAAAACAACTAATAACCTGGTGGTTCTTTTAAATTTTGTCCGTCATATCGGCCTTCCCGTGATTCTTACCGAACAGCAAAAGCTTGGAGCTACAATGACAAAAATTATCGCCTTGGTGCCAAATGTACAGCCTATACTTAAGTGGGAGTTTAACTGTTTTGCCTGTGGTGATTTTTATGCCCGTTTAAATCAGCTTGGCAAAAACAGTTTACTTATTTGCGGTGTGGAAACCCACATTTGTATAGCCCAGACCGCTTTACATGCACTGCCAGCTTACACTGTTCATGTAATAAGCGACGCTACATCTTCAAGGTCCCTGCATAACCGGAGTATTGCCTTGGAAAGATTGCGGGAAAGTGGGGCTATAATCACCACCACTGAAATGTTAATTTATGAGCTTTTGGA
>JJNX02000133.1 GCA_000681355.2 Peptococcaceae bacterium SCADC1_2_3 | reverse complement strand
TTAGAGAAATACAAGGGGTTGGCTGAGGGTTTACTGGAGGAAACTGACGCGGTTACCCTTCTTTCAGCAGCGTTAAAAGTACTCACCAAAGAGCCGGACCGGACCTCTATTACGCTGACCGGGGAGAAGACGCTCGGGACAAAAAAGAAAAAAAGTGATAGCGCCGGGCAAAGAGGATACAACAGAATCGGAAGTAGCAAAAAATAGAAGGAGTTACCACCATAAAATATTTGCAACCTTAGATAAGTTTGATTTGGACTGTGGCTGGCCAAGATTGAGTATATCCATAACAATCCAGTAAAAGCGGTATTCAAGGGTAGTTCAAAGTTGCAGGAACAGTTTAAGAAGTGGGGTTACATCACCTAACAAGGCGCTCCACCTATTCCAAAGTGAAAACGACCACTTTCGGAGAAAAACGACACCCATATTCTCTATTTAACACGCTGGTTGTTCTGAGGCAAGTAGATTTTTATCCAGTAATTAATTTTTCTTGGCCGAGAACAATACCGGATATTTTATAGACCATGACCACTTTCAATTAAATCTATCAGGCGAGAAACAAATCTTGCGGCAGGAGCGCCATCTATAACGTCATGGTCAATTAATATGGTCATTTGAAGATACTCTCTAACTTCTATTCGCTCTTCAAAAACTCCCGGTTTCTTTACAATTGAGCCCAAAGCGAAACAGATAGGAAAAAAACTTACCGGTATTACCCAACCTTTCACATTCCCAATCATTCCTACGGAAGTTACCACAACGGTTCCCGCCATTTTTTTCTGTCATTAGTCGCCAAGCCTGAATGGCGGGTAGCGGTCGGTAGTTAATAAGAAGGCGTATACAGATACTCTCAATGACCAACGCAACACGCCAACTATGTAATCAAACAGGGACTTTGGGTAACGACCAGTGAATAAAATAGCAAACCAGGCAATTATTACAGCCACCAAGACGCCAATATAAAGGAAAAAGAGAACAATGTAGTGAGGTATCGCCATTATCCACTTTACCAGTGGCAGCCAGCGGTTGAGTTCCTCTTTGGCGTCCGGGTACGGGATATCAATATGGACTGCCTGCTCCTCATCTGTTGAGGGGTATTCATCCCTCAGTAACATCAAATAAGCCGAAACGCGGGTGCTAAATTTAGTTAAGGCCAGGTTCCAGTCAAACCACCACCTGGGATACTTTTTTCGAAATAGGATCATTAGTACAGTCGGTAAGACCACAAGCCCCCCTGTGACAGCTTGATAGTTTTGACCATCATTCCCCCGGGTGAAAGCAGCACCGGCAATCAGACCTAAGATGATGGCAATTGGAATTACCATAAAAGGCCTGAAGAAAGTAGTTAACCTGTTTAATTTCCTATCTGGATAATCAATGGTCAGTTCCATCGGATAAGTGGTTGATGCTGTTACCATTTTAATACCCCCTATTCAATTTTAATAAATTCATCAAACTCGTTTATTTTTCGAAAAGTTTTCTCTTTAATCATAGATCAAGCCCCTTTCCTGACCTCGATAGCCTTACTGATGGAGAACAAACCAAGGCCCATAATCACGGCGTGAAAAATAATGGCTCCCCAAAGCTCACTGAGCCGGGTATGCCCTGGGGTATGGGAGAAGACCCCTCCCAGCACCCAAGCTATTCAAACAATGCCCAGTACAAGCAGTACGATTCCGGCAATTAACCATTTGTTCTTCATCACTCTACCTCCTTTCTGCTTTTTTGCCAGATGGAAGATTATTTTTCCAATGATATTTATGGTTGCTTGAGCTCATCACGTTCCCAATGCTTTAAAAAGAAAAAACAAAACCAGTATGGCTGTTACACCATGGAAAGCAATTGCTCCTATTATTCCGGCACTTGTTGCCTGACTTTTGCCGCGGAACACGTCCGCCATCACGTACAGAATTCAAACGGCGGAGAGCAGCCAGACGATGATGGTAGCAATCCACCACATTTTTGGTCCACCTCCTTATCTTTGGTATTCGCCATCATATATCCGTATTCCAACAAATTCGGCCACTGATTCCAAGGTTATTTAGGCCATCTATTCCAAAGTGAAAACGACTACTTTTCACGAGTAAGCGACGCCCCTATTCTCTATTTAACACACTGGCCGTTCTGAGGCAAGCAAAATTTTTATCCGGTGATTAGCTTTCCTGCCTGTATAAAATATACTTTGGCAAATTCTTGCTTGACGCCTTTTTTTTCACTAATGTATAATGCTACTAATATTACCATATAAGAATAGTTTAAAGAATATGTTGGGGGCAGAAACGGGGGCTTGCACTTAACAAGGGAAGATAAGGGGTGCGCAGTCCAGTCAATGGACTTTGACCCGGTTTATACAGTCTGTATAATCACTGTTGGGCGGTTCAAGAAAGGAGTGTACTCATGAACGATCTGAAGGTGCAATGCTGGGCAGGTGAGTTCGGTGTAGCCGCCGGGCTCCTGCTCGTTGCCGCGATGCCGCTGTACCTTGTCCGGGGGACTCCACCTCCGCTGAAGGACCCGGTGCAGTTCGCTGAGTACGTGACCCGGAACAACACCAACTTCCTGACGGGTGTCCTGGTCGATACGATCTATATCGCCTGCTTCCTGGTCTTCCTGGCCGGGTTCGTCCACCTGATTCGTCAGGCGCGGCCAGGCTACGAGGGACTATTTATGCTGGTCTTCGGCGCCGGCCTGCTCGGGGGAGCGGTCACCTTAGTTGGCGACACGCTCACGGGCGGGGCGGCCCTGAACACCTTCGGCAAGGCGGTCCCCACGGTGGTCAGGGCCCTCTCCGAAGCCGCCCTGCCCGCGTTCGGTGCCATCGGCCTCATCATGATAACGCTCTTCTTGGCCGCCGCGGGGTATGCAATCTCCGCCACCGGGGTATAAGGTGGCTAACTTTGTCAAGACATTTTTTTGCCTTTATATAAGGTGATTTTTTTCCCTCCAATCTAATTGTTTTAATCCCATAATATCCTATTAATAGAACACATTAACTGGAAATTATCGCTTTAGATTTTGTCTTTATCCCGCTTGTTTATTTTAACCTCCCAGGAGGGAGTGTCAAGGGTCTGCAAGTGAGAAATTGCAGAGGGGGGAGTCCTTGCCCTTAACTGTTGAATAGGAAAATATAAGTATTACGAAAGCAGGGTTACTTAAAATCATTAAGCGTGTAATTCTCATAATAAACCTCAAGCTACGTGTCAAATTTTTCAAGGCCTGATGTGGCCTGTATGTATTATACTTTTCAAAGAACCTGGCCAAGCCCCGCCTGGCCTCCCTTGGGTTGTCATAATCATTTAGGTAAACTTCCTGATATTTTACCGTTCTCCAAAGCCGTTCTGTAAAGATGTTATCCATTGCTCTACCCCGGCCATTTCTCGAACTTCGAACTTCGAACTTCGAGAAGGCTTCCCTGATCACTATTTACAATTTCAGGTTTTTTCTACCTGAAGGGCTTTATTCAGGGCCTCCAGTACAAAATCAACTTCAAGAATACAATCTAGTTCCCAGGCTAGTACATACCTTGAAAACCAGTCCATAAATGCTACAAGATATAACCACCCCGCATCAATAACGGATGTAGGTAATATCCGTACCCCATATATGATTGGGATGGTTTGCCGTGACTCCTCGAAGCAAATAGGGATATATTTTGTGTTCATGATTCTTTTTGCTTAAATTAGGTTTCGGACAAACGGCGGATATGCCCATTTCCTGCATATACTTTTGTACAGTGGGCCGACT
>JJNX02000132.1 GCA_000681355.2 Peptococcaceae bacterium SCADC1_2_3 | reverse complement strand
CAGCAGTATTGATTCCAGGAGATCTTTACTCATTTGAAGGCTATACACAATTGCTTCCCTCGTTGAAGCCCCGGTTGCTACCAGTTCCGCAATCATCAAGTTGTGCCGCGTAGATACAGAAAGGGGCATTTGGGTATTACTACGTAATTTATTTACAATATTAACAATTGTAGCTGCCTGTGCTTCGCTGATACCTGTTTTCAATTTTAATACTTCTGCTTCTATCGCCGACGGAAGATAATCCATCGAAATTACGTAAAAACGGTCCCTTAAAGCAGCATCAAGCATTTCCGTGCCGGCAAATTCTTCTCCTTCATTTAAAGTGGCAAAAATTATCACCCCGTTGGCTACCTTAATTAAGCCTAAATCATCCGTCCAAACCTGCCGGTCCTCGGAAAGGACCGAAAACAACATATTTAAGGCCTTAGGGTGTTCAGGACGGTTTATTTCTTCCAAGTGAACCACACAATTAGGGGTCGTAATAGCCTGGGGAAAAAGAAACCTCTGGTAATAGGTTTCCCCATCTTTTAACCTTAACTCACCAAAAAGCTGCCCTGGTTCAGAAAGAATACCCACTTGAAATACAGCCAGAGGCCGGTTGTGCCGGGCCGCAAATTGTCTAACTAAACTAGACTTTCCGCAGCCTTGCTTACCCGTAACCAGTATGTTTACGGGATGCTTTTGGGAAAGATTTTCAAAACGTTCTAAATTATCAATTACTTCGCGGTGTAAAAAATAATGCGGGTCCTTTTCGGGGATCATATCTAAGATATAATTCGAATTTGCCATAAAATTCAATATCCTTTAGTCAATGGATCATCAGAAATAAATGTTTTTCCTCTCCATTGTATTTAAAAAGATAAACCTCCTTTATTGTTTTCGCTTTTTTAAGCTGCGGTCTTAAAAAGCTATTTTTTGTTTACTTGTGCTTTCCATTTTCATTAACTCTTTACGCTGTGTTTTTATAAATACGCTTATTTCCTGACTATCTATCGTACGATTAATAACGGTAATTTCTTTTAACGCTTTTTTAGCGGCCATTAAATCGTTCTGATTAATACATTCCTGATATTTACCAATTAATTTTTCTATTCTACTTTTGTCCTCTTCAAACTCATCAAGACGGTTAACCCTAACCGCCGTGCGGCATTTAGGACATTCCCGCACTTCAACAGGACCGCATCAAGAAGCAGGACTAATATACCTAAAAACAACTCTACTCCCTTCAAAGCCACAATTATCGCAAATCATAAAAATACCTCCTTCATTTATAGAGGATTTACCTGGATAAAGATCACCCCCGCCCGGTAAATCCTCTATTTTACGCCTTAATTAATAATTTCCATTTTAAGTAATATACTTTATGGTTTATGATTTTTCCTGAAAATTACCGCACGCGTCATCAGTCGACTCCACGGGTTTAGCCGTCCAGTACGCACACCGCGGGTCTACTACTCTGGTAACACAATCTCCTATAGTTGGATCATCTTCTAGGGCAAAAAACCACTTACATTCTTCACAAACCGCCATTATTCATCCTCCTTTTTATTTTTACTTAGTTTTCCCCTAACTTTTTAGCCCACACTTGAATTGTATTTCGGATGAGGGCTGCTCCTTCGTAATCTTCTTTTTTTATGGCTTCTTTCATCTCCCGGTGTAAAACTCTAATTTGACCAACCGCAAATCCTTTTTCCTCGTCCATATTTTTAACCGGGAGCCCTCCTGCACTAAAACTAGCTATTCTCGCGGTATTAATAGCAGATATTCGCTTTCTTATATCTTCTTTTTCTTTTGCCCTCATTTTTTAAACCACCTGCCTTAAAACAACCACTTGCCTTTTAACGCCCTACCCTAATATGCTTATTGACTTTAGCCTCCTACCGTAACATCCAAGCCCTGGCCGGTAAATATTTCTATAATTGACTCTAATTCCTCTTCTTTATACCCCTCACCAATCGGAAAGGGATATTCCAAGCCAAATTGAACGTATTTTGCGCCGGCATAAGGATGATAAGGCAAAAGATCAACTATCTGGATTACATTTTCATTTTCTTGGTCCAAAGCAGCCACAAACTCTGCCGTCAGGCGCATATTTTCCACGGTATCATTTCGCCCAGTAATAACCGGTATCCTTATGCGCATAGGTATTTTTTTGGCGGCAATGCGTCTAGCGTTTTCTAAAATAACTTCATTGGTAACCCCGGTATATTCTTTATGCGCTTGGGCATCCATGTGCTTAAGATCAAACAATACCAAGTCAGTCCATTCCAAAACACTTTCCAATACTTCCCATTTTGCATACCCGCAGGTGTCTAAGGCCGTATGAATTTCCTGAAGCTTAGCGCACTTCATAAGCGCCCTGGCAAATTCCGGCTGGGCTAACGGTTCTCCTCCTGATAGGGTCATACCTCCCCCGGAATTTTTATAAAAGAGCTTATCTTTTACTACTTCCTCAATAACTTGTTTTACCGTAACAATTTCGCCCCATAGAACCATAGCATCATAAGAACATACCTCAATGCACTGCATGCAAACAATACATTTTGATTTATCAATTTTTGGCCTGGTTGGCTCTAAAAAAGTTATAGCCTCCGTAGGACAAACTTCAACGCATTTTTTACACCCGGTGCAATTACTAATAAAAGGATATACTTCCGGGTAGCGACGATTGCCTTCCGGGTTGTGGCACCATTTACAGTCTAACCGGCAACCCTTTAAAAAAACCGTAGTCCTTATGCCCGGCCCATCGTTAAGGGAAAAAAGCTGAATATTAGTAATAATACCTGTTTGCTGTTCTTCCGGTATTGCTTCTACTTGCTGCTTTTCCTGCACTTCTTTTTGCATTCCGCCAAACCTTCCTTCTTCTTCCGCTCGCTAACCGCCAATAGTTGCTTTTATATCATTATCTTCTAAAATTTCTTTTAATGGTTCAAGCTCTTCAGGGTCAATGCTCTCCATTTCTTCTAAATCCCATCTCATCCCTAACCAACGGTACTTTTCCTGGCACCAGTTGTGATAAGGCAACAGATCCACCCCCTGGATAGGTCCAGGTAAGTTCTTTAGAAACTTGGCTACTTTCTCTATATACTCGTATGAATCATTGTATTCCGGAATTACCGGGATACGAATGCGAATATCTTTACCGGTCAGAGAAAGTTTTTTCAAGTTTTCTAAAATAATTTCGTTAGTTACCCCGGTCATTCTTCGGTGCTCTTCCGGATCTAAATGCTTAAGGTCATAAAGAAAAATATCTACGTATGGTACCATTCTCTCCAAGACTGCCCAAGGACAATAACCGGAAGTATCCAGACAGATGTTTAAGCTTTTTTTCTTTCCTTCTTGTAAAAGCTCGGTAACAAATTCCGGCTGTGAGGTCGGCTCCCCGCCCGTTACCGTCATACCGCCCCCGGAGTTTAGGTAAAAAGGGAAATCTCTTTCTACCTCTTTTAAAATCTGATCAATTGTTAAAGGATCCCCTACTTTACTTAAAGCTTCATAAGGACAAACGTCTACGCATTTTAAACACTTAGTACATTTACTATAGTCTATCTTATAATAGGTATCGCTTTCTACAGCTTCTTCCACCGGTATGGGCGGATAAATAGCCCCTTCAGGGCAAACCGTAAGACAAAGCCCGCATTGTTGGCACAAGGTCCGTTTCCAGTAAATTTCCATTTCGGCATGAATGCACTCAGGATTGTGACACCAGGCGCAACTTAAGAAACAACCCTTAATAAAAACATTTGTTCTAATTCCGGGA
>JJNX02000131.1 GCA_000681355.2 Peptococcaceae bacterium SCADC1_2_3 | reverse complement strand
CGCTTGGAAAATCCATCTGAACCAGAATAGAAGAGTATACTCAGGGCATAAAATACGAAGGCTTCATGGGTAATCATCTTATACAGGACGGAGTAATAAGGCAGATCGAGATAATCAGTTTTAAAATTATTTATTAATTTCGAGCAGGAAAATAAGCTGCTTGTGTCGAAAACCTTTACAATAAAACAATAAAAGGAAGTAGCCATAAACAGTTTTGGGTCGAGAAAGAAGGGAAATAAGGATAATTTTACCATGATGAAAAAGGAAAAGGGTTTTTTTAAAAAAAAGAAAATCTGGTCTTTGATTTTACTTTTGTCTGGTTTAGTGGTTTTTTTCTGGGTTGGTCTGGTTTTAGCGCAAGGCAATGATGAACCGGGCACAAGTGCTGATCCTTTAGTAACCAAAAGCTACGTGACAGAATTTGTAGGGCGATATTTTCAGGAGAATATTGAGACGTCAGTAAAAAAAATTTTAAGTGAAAACGGTACCGGCGGTACCCAGTGGCAAATAAAATCAGTTTCTGCGGGGCAGGATTTTACCGGCGGGGTAGGGACGGAGTTTATTTTACGCACCGGTACGGCTCTTGTGCTGGACCCCACGGGAAGCGGCATTCCAGACCTTACCGTCGGGACAAACCTTACCACGGGCAAGGTAGTGCCACCCAATCATTTAATTCTTATTCCCCGTGCTGACGGACGCGGAATCCGGGCCCAAACCACGGTGGTTATAATGCATCGTTAAATTAAGTAATCAGTCGTCAGGAGAATAAAAAGTAGTCGAAATTGGTTAGGATTAGGAAAGGGTGATTTAGAATCGGGAAGCCGAAAAGGAGATTAAAGCGAAAAATACCCTTTTTTTTGTTTTGTCTGGTTTTTCTTTTAGCTTTAGGGGGGGTATATTTATTTGCCAGTATGCATTTGCACTGGTCAAAGTTGCCTGTTCCAGGAATTTTTAGTGAAGCCAGTACAGTAGAGAAGGTTTTTCCGGTTTTGTTGCTGGGCACGGATGCCCGGCCCGGGGAAGAAATAGCTCGCACTGATAGCATTATTGTAGCTGATATAATAAGTGGGGAAGGCACCTTACCTGCTCAAAGCGGCAAAAAGCAAGCGGCCTTGCTTTCTATTCCGCGGGATACCAGGGTGAATATTCCTGGTCATGGTATGGACAAAATAAACGCGGCCAGTTTTTACGATGGACCGGAAAAAACTGCCGAAGTGGTTTCGGAGCTCATTGGAATACCGGTAAAATATTATGTGCTGACAGACTGGCAGGGTTTTGAAAAGATAGTAGATATATTAGGAGGTGTTACTATTAATGTAGAAAAACGGATGCGTCACAACGACAGCATTGATGGCCCGGCGTACGCGATTAACCTTTATCCTGGGGAACAACGCTTGGACGGACGTAAATCCCTGCAATATGTGCGTTACCGGGGCGATGCGCTGGGGGATATTTCCCGCACGCAGCGGCAGTTAAATTTTTTAAAAGCCTTGGCTCATGAAATAATGCAGCCGTCAACGGTGGTCAAGCTGCCCAAACTGGTGCCTGAAATAAACAAAAGCCTTAAGACCAATCTTAGTCTTTTGCAGATGGTTAAGCTGGCCGAAGCCGTAAGGAACTTTGAACAAGCCGAGATTGTTACTCAGACTTTACCCGGGCAGTTTTGTAATATAAACGGCGGGAGTTACTGGGTGGTAGAACCACAAAAAGCCCGTGAGGTAGCCAGGGTTTTGTTTGAGGAAGGAGAAATAGTTAACGTAGTGCAGGGGCCGACGATAAATGATAAAGTTTATCCTGGTAATAGACAGGTGGTGAGCGTACCTTTACCTCAACCAAGGCAAACTCCCGGCCTTCAAAAACCAGTCGGCCCTAAAAACGAAGTAACAAAAGAAACATACAATGCCCTTGATAAGAAGGTAGAAGAAACAGACGGTACAAACGGTACAAGTAGTACCGTAGACAGCGTATATCCGGAAAATAACGCTGATGATGGTAGCGGCATAAAATTTATCCCGGTAGTTCCTCAATAATAAGTACGGGCGTATAGCAATACACCTGTACTTATAAGTTATTATATATTTAAGGATATTAAGGACAAGCAAGGTAGATGAGGTAGGATAAGAAAAATATGCCTCAACGAAGGTATGTACTGATTTTAATATTTTTTTTAGCCTTAAGCCTGGCAGCCGGGCTGTACACCGGTGGACAGCGTTACTTACGGGAAACTAAACACCGCCAGGTTGAGGTGGCCATGCTTTACGAAGACATAAAAACACTGGCGGAGCTTACGGGAAAAAAACCGGTCCAGGTAATGCAGTTATTTAAACAAAATGGTTTGACCACTGTTTTTTTAAAAGAAGCTACTTTAGATGAACGAAAAGCCAACGCCGAAATTTTGGAAATAGATAGTTCCACGCCATTTATAACGGCAGAATTTGCTTTTTTAACCGCACAAGGGTTGCAACTAATAATAGAACAAGAAGGACCGTATGCTCCCTGGCTAAGAGAATTGGCGGCTGTATCCCCTTATAACACCGGGGTTTATTTTATTACCCGCCGGGAGGATACCTTGCTTCAACTGGCCGGGCAACTAAAAGCAAAAACAAAAGTAGCCCAAACCTTTTTTTTAAAAGACGGTTATTTAGCCGTTTATACACCGGCCAGTTTTGCCACCTTACGAGGGATGGGCTTAGGTTTTTCCCAAACGGCCCTTCAAGAAGTTGAGCAGGCCGGGTTGTTGACTACTGTTCAGTTAAGAAGCTGGTCTGATGTTACTCCCGAAGGCTTGAGGGCAGTTTTAACCCCTTTGAAAAAAATACCCCATCTTTCGGCCTTATTTTTCAATGATGAAATTTTACCGGCCTATCCGGCCTATATCCGAAGTTTAGCCGCCTTAATAGCTGACCTAGATGTACCGGTTGGCCAGATTGAGTTTTTCCCCCAAAAGGGATTAGCTAAGCTGGGAATTCTCCTGGATAAAAAAGTAGTCAGACTGCACAGCATTTCCCCAAAAGAAATGGCTAATCCTAATTATACCTTTGCCCAAGCCAAAGACCGTTATTTGCTGGCGGCTGCGGAGCGAAACGTCCGGGTTTTACTGGTGCGTCCTTTTTTGCGGCCTGATCACGGTGGGGCAGGGGACCGAATTTTAACCGCCAACCTTAACTTTTTTGCCGGCTTAAAGCAAGCCCTGGAAAATGAAAAATTGAGACTGGGACAGGCCAGTGTATTTTCGCTTTTGCCGGTGGTCAGATGGCTGTTATTCTTAATGGGATGGGGGGTAATAGCCGGCGGCTTATTGCTCTGGGAAAAAATAAAATTACCTCGTCGGGCCGGGTTAATCTTAGGGATTTTAACCGTATTAGGCTGGCTTTTTTTGCTCTACTTTAATTTAAACTTTGGACGGAAAGCCATGGCTTTAGCCGCCGTAATTATTTTTCCGGTTTTATCCCTGTTAATAAACGTCCCCTCCCAGGGAGTTTCTCCCTTTGAAAGTATTTGGCGGTTAATCCGAACCTCCCTTATGTCTTTATCGGGGGCCATTTTGACCGTAGGTTTACTGGCCGATACCGGATATATGCTTAAACTGGATATGTTTTCGGGAGTAAAGGCGGCTCACATTTTACCCTTGCTTATTTTAACGGTTGTTTTTTACCTTTGCTTTATTTCTTCTCCGGTACCTGTGGGTTTACGCCTAAAAAAACTTTTTGACGCGGCTTTACCGGTAAAGTGGGCGGTAATTGGCCTAATTTTGTTGGGTCTAGGCGT
>JJNX02000130.1 GCA_000681355.2 Peptococcaceae bacterium SCADC1_2_3 | reverse complement strand
TATTTATATTTCCGCACGTATCATGATGAAAAATCTGCTATCACATATAAAAATTTATTGGGAGGTAAGGAAGTACCCGAGCTGGAATCGTCACATCCTGATTTCCATGCTCAGTCATTTCTTTCTCTGGCATATCAAGATAAGGTTGGGGAAAAAAAGCACCCATTATTACTCTGTCGCAGCTTAGGATTTTACTTACGGCAGTATTACCCTTGAGGACATTCTCAACAGATGATTTGATCATGTTGGTCGGTTGGATACAAAGGAAAAATTACAAAGCCTATCTTTCCCACAAGAAAAGTAAATTGATTGGTAAGTGCTTAGTCTAAATATCGTTGTAGTGTTATTTACATATTCAAAGTATTGTGTTAAAATTATCCCAGTTAAAGAAACACAGAAGGTGACGTATTGTCAGCAATCAAAGGGATCAACAGAATAAACGATTATGCCTTCAAACGTATCCTTGGATCAGAAGAAGGTAAAGAAGCCCTCTTAGGGCTATTAAACGCCGTGCTCAAACCTCCACCAGGCAAAGAACTTGAGAGCATTGAACTAAAAGATAGAGACATCGACCCGGAACACCTGGTTGACCGGGGCGCCAGACTAGATATTCTGGCTAAGACAACTGAAGGAACACTAATCAATATTGAAGTCCAGATAGCCAACGAATACAATCTTGACCAACGTATTCTTTATTACTGGGGGCGGGTCTATTGCGGTCAGTTGACCAGCGGTGACCTTTTCAGCAAACTAAAAAAAACCATCAACATCGTGCTTTTAGCTTTTAACTGGTTTCAAGACAACCGTTACCACCGGAGCTTTCACCTTAAAGACGATAAAACAGGCGAGGCTTTAACTGACCTTTTGGAAATTCACATCCTGGAGATTGAAAAAATTAAAGGCCTTGGCCGCAGACCAAAGGATTCTTTAGAAGCCTGGCTGGTCTACTTCAGTAATTTAGAAGGAAAAGAAATGGAGGAGATTGCGATGGAAAACCCGGCCATCAGAAAAGCACTGACCGTTGAAGAAATGTTCTGGCAAAGCGAAAAAGAACGCAGGATTTACGAGTTGCAGGAGAAAGCACTGCATGAGAGGCTTTCTGCACTTGCTGAAGCCAGGGCAGAAGCTATGGCAGAAGGTGAGGCCAGAGGTGAGGCCAGAGCAAAACAGGACGATATTTGCAAATTTCTGGAGAAAAGGTTCCGGGCAGACACCTCCGGTCTGCAACAAAAAGTACATCAAACATCAAAACTTGAGGTACTGAACCGGATTCTAGAAGAGCTTTTTAGTGCCAGTACATTAGAGGAAGCAAAGAGGATCATAAATGGACAGGTACATTGATTTATGATTGAGAAGCAAAGGGACGTTCATTTTGCTTCATAGATTTTACGCAAAGCTTAAAATTTAGGGACGGTTCTTGAAGGAGTCAATCGGAAGTTTTGCACGTAAAAAAGGCTCAACTTCGCATGTTTGCTACATGTTGAGCCTTAACAATATCTATGCGCAAAGCCTACCCGCAAAATTTTTGATTGACCAGAAGAATGAAGTCGTAACCACTATCTTTTGCTATGGGGTTTCAATCTTTTGCTCTTGGCTTTTGATAATTGATTTTTCCTGATTTTTTGTCTACGGGGTGCATTATTTCGTTAAACCTGCTTGATATGGGCATACCTTCCCCCTCCCCACAAATGGGTCTTTGTGCAGTATGTATATACCGATTCGGCGGAACTGCAGAGCCATGCTTTCGGGCATGAAAGCCATTCGGTTAAATGGTTATCTAGTTAGCTCAAGATGCGCGTCACTGGCTTGGCAGTTACGCAAACCTGGAAGCGAGACGGTTGAAAAGCTCAATCTCCAAAAAGCGACGATTAAAACGGTAATAAAATTCATTCAGGTAGACTGAAGATGACTTAATCTAAGTCCATTTTAGAAAACAAATCCCGGATTAAAGCCAGCTTAAAAAAGTCAATATAAGAGGTGCCCAGGTTCCCTGTAAACTAGCCTGTATCTTGGGATTCATCATCGAGTAACTGTTAAATAGTTCTGTTTGAAGGTGGTCTTTGTTTTCCCGAAACATACAGAACCTCCCTGAGTCATTCTATGTGATTTATCTCTATGTTTTGGATTAGACAAAAGCAGCAAAATCTCTTTATATTAACGTTATATTGTTATATTCGATATTCACCCTTGTTTTTCCTGCTTTTTTGGAGCTCTTTCGGTTATTTTAAAGGGTTTTTGCAGTGGGATCATAGATGAAGATAGAATATCGGTTTACCTTTATTCCTAGTTGAGCTTGTAAAATTTTGACCATTCTCCTGTCGTTGACTGATTGGCAATTGATCCATTTCCTCGTAAACCGCCCGGGGTGTATAAATCGTTCCAAAAAACGTTCTTCAGTATTTCTATTTTCCCTATTTTGGCGAGGCCAATCAGAACGTTAGAATCACATAAGACTCATTCTAACCGACCTGGGCACTTTCAGATATCTTTTCACGCAACCAGAGATTAATCAACGTTTCCGTTGACACACCTTGTTTTCGTGCCTGGTCACGTAGTTGGGCCGCAAGATCTTTTGCTACAGCACAATATACCCTGCTGGAATAGACATCTATTTGAATGTCTACGTCTTCCATCAGATCTTCGTAGTCGCTAGTGCTATGAGTGTCCCAAAATGTCCAAAATTCTTCCAAAGAGGTGATATTTTCAGGTAGCTGATCATGCTTAATAATTTTATTGTTTTTTCCCATAACTTTTACGCTCCTTTTCATCCATGTCACGGGCGCTGAGAATGAGCGCTTGACCCTTTCTTTTTTGGATAAAGAAAACTACCAGGTAACGCCCGGACTCTGTTTGTCCTAAAACTCGGTATACATGTTCATCTTGAAAATTACCTTTTTTCATTTTTTTAAATTGAGGTTTGCCTGTTATAACTTCTTCGACTTCCGTTTGAGTAACATGATGCTTTAACTCAATCTTGTCGATAACTTGATCTAACCACATAATTCCGGTAATCTTCACTATTTTAACCATTATACCATAGCCCTCTCTACTCTTCCAAAAAATTTCTGCACCACCATTCAAAGCTCAGCAAGCTCCAGATGAGCAGGCGGTGGTTGATGTCCTGGTTGATGTGATCGTCGAGAGTTTTCTCGATATACTGAGGGTTGATGTATTCCAGTATACGTGACTCTTTGCTTAAAAGGGTACCCCGGATGTAGTCGACCAATTTGGTCCGGTACCAGGTTCGCTCCGGGGCGCTGAAGCCCTGTTTGTTTCCGTTAACAATTGCTTCCGGCAACAGTTCTTCCATGGCTTGGCGGAAGATGTATTTACTGGCCAGGTTTTCTTTTTCCGGATTACTTTTTAAAAGACCAAAGTTAACTAAATAGCGTGTAGGAATTTTTGTAGCAAAATCCACCAGGTCGTTGTCCAGAAAGGGCACCCGCGATTCTAAGGAATGGGCCATGGCCAGTTTATCTTCGATGACCAGTAGCGGGGATAGCGGGGATAGGGGGTCAGGTCTTGAAATATCACTTTTTACTATCTTATTATTAATTAAGGGGTTTTTCCAATTGTTTTACCTTACTGCTCATGATAAAATAAAACTAGGTCAAACCTTGCTTTAAGGGAGGTATATAAATGAATACCGAAGCTCCGGCCATAAAAATAGATGAACACAGGTTTTGGGCAGGCAGGATGCCTACCCTACGAGCCTGTGCCACCTGATTAAAAGGCTGTTCCACGCCAAAGTGTGGGCGCGCGTAATGTGACCGCCCAGCGCATTTGCATTGGGTCATTTGCTTAAGAAAGCCGGGCAGTGCCGTTGCCAATGATGTTCTGGGCTTCTTCTTTAGTGTTGGCGGCAAATAATTCTTCCATTAGTTTGTCCAGGATCTCCAGGCTGGATATCTGCCCAATTT
>JJNX02000129.1 GCA_000681355.2 Peptococcaceae bacterium SCADC1_2_3 | reverse complement strand
CAACTCCACCGCCAATTGTGGTTTCGTCTTAAACTGAAGATCGGATGGAAAATCGCACTTCTGACGCTTCTTTTTATACTCATCACTGAACCATCTCTGGGGGATAAAGAGTCGAGCCCCCTGCAGGTGTAAACGGTCAAGTATTTTGGAGAAATTTTGGCCACTAATTTTCCATAGGACTAAGGCCTCAACAGTTTATCCCGGTGTTTTAATCGGTAGCTATCCCCAGTCAAGTTGAATATCTCGCTGTGATGGGCTATCCGATCCAGGATAGCGGTGGTGATCACCGGGTCTCCCATCAACTCGGCCCAATCTTCAAAGCCCTTATTTGAAGTGATTATCAGGGCCGTCTGTTCATAGAAAGCCGATATCAACTGGAAGAACAGGTTGGCTTCCTGTCGCGAGATCGGAACAAAACCTATCTCGTTTATTACTACCATGTCCGAAGCCATAATCCGTTTTACTTTCTGCCGGCTGCGGGTGGAGGTAGTCTCCAGTTTCAGGTGCTTCATCAGGTCTTCAACGCCGGTGAAGCTCACCTTATAGCCCTTCTTTACCGCTTCCAAACCCAGGGCTACCGCCAGGTGGGTTTTACCCACCCCGGGCGGCCCCAGGAAAATCAGGTTGTAGGCCTTCTCTATCCAGGTCATGTCTAATAGCTGGTTTACCTGCTTACGGGTAATGGAACGCTGGAAGCCAAAATCAAAGTCCTCTACGGTCTTGATAAAAGGGAACCCTGCCATCTTCATGCGACGTTCCTGGGCCTTGTCCTGGCGAAATACCATCTCGCCTTTAAGCAGATGGTTTAAAAAGTCCAGGTAGGAGATTTCGCTATCCTGGGTACTATTAAGAACCATATCCAGGTTATCTTTGCACCAGGAAAGATTAAGGCTTCTTAACAAGGCTTGGGTCTCATCCATTTTGTTCACAATTCATACCTCCATAAATAGCGCTATACTCGCTAATATTTCTAACTTCAGTTTTAATGAGATATTGTGAAGGTATGGCCTTTGGATCAAGAACAGCCTTAGGGGGCACTTCGTTTTTTAAACTGGCAAAGTATTCTACCACGGTCTTGAATTCTACGGCGCTGAATATCCTCCTTGTCTTTGCAGTAATGAATGGCCTGGCTTAATATGTCTTGTTCATAGCCTGCTGCTGCCCGGGTGATGAACTGATATTGGTCCCGGACGTAGCGGGGCTTTTCCCGGCGTATGTTGTCCAGCAGGATGCTGGCTTCTTCTCCTTTACCCAGAGCTTGCCGGGTGTTTTTATAGAGTTCGGCTTTTTCTTAGCCAAATGGTCCCGTTTATGGTTGTTGTTCTTGATAAGCTTACCCTTATCCAAAGATATTTGATGTCGAGCTAGCTCCTGGCCAGTCTCAAGGTCACTGATCACCAGGGTATTGCCTTCTTCTCTAATGACCACTTCTTTTTGGGGATGATAGCTGCCCAGGGGCAAGGTATAACGATTACTCCGGTACCAAATGGTATTGTCTTTTCGCACTTGTCTGGTTACAATATCTTCAGCAATATTTATTATGCTGGGTATCGGCCTCAAGTGTTTCTGTTCTTCTCCAAACACTTGGACCGGTACTTTTTTTGTGGTGCCGTGAATACTGGCGTTGGCGGTGCGATGTAACCATTCTATGCATCCCTGGTTAAATGCTGTTAGGTTGTCAAATAGTCGGTGTTTGGCATAGTTGTTCTTAGCGTATTTGATTACAGCTTCAATCTTGCCTTTACTTTCCGGGTCTTTCTTACGGCACAGGTAAACTTTAAAGCCCATCTGTTGCCTGAATCTTTCAAACTCGGCAGTATAAATAACATCTCCGAAGTTCTCGCTTGACTCTACCAGTTTGTCCTGGTCAAAGACTATTTCTTCCGGTATCCCTCCCGTAAACTCAAAACTACGATAAAGCTCAGGCTTTAGAGCCTGGCAGTGGTCAGCGACTGGTCATCCCACTCTACGTACTTATAGCGGCTACAGGAGAGAACATAACCTAATCCGCAAAGCTTCACTTTATGACCGGTGGTACTCTCAATAGTTATAAATCCCAGGTCTACCTGGGCTTGATAACCCAGGGGCAGTTCCTCTACTGCCAGGTACTGCCGGATTTTAGCCGGCTTGTCTATTCCGTACTTAATTCTGAGATTGCCTACAAGTCTTCTAAGCGTCCGCTCCTTTCCTTGGTAATCCGGGTAATACTCTTTAAGCCAGTCATGGATCTGGGCTGATGAAATATCAGGATATTTTCGCAACCACCTCACTATCTGATCCTTGTATTGCCCCAGCTTTTTAGCCCGCTTGCTGCTATACCTCATTTGAGCAAATTTACCTGGCGTCACCTCCCAATAATGGTCTATGGTTTTCCAATCTACTTTAAGTTGTCGGGCTACCTGTGATTTGTTGAGCCCCAACTCTTTTAACTGTTGTAATTCTTGATACATTGGCCACCCCTTCAATTACTACCTCCCCCTCAAAAACTGTAGTTTAACATGCTACAATTCTATAAGGTTTGGCATTGTTAGGTAAATCTTCTCCGTTTTTAGTGGCCAATTTTTCTCCCTTTTATTTTACCGCCTACAGCCTGCATGGCAGAGCCATAGAAACAACAAAAATGCAATAGTCAATTGGCAATTTACCACTGATGATGCCAGGGTTAAGTTATCACGTCTGTATCCGTTAATTGAGACTTGACATGACACTAGATTTATCATGCTTTTTATGCACTTTTATAATTACTGCTTTTCAGACAGTCTGGCAGTCCCCATGACATCCCCATATGTCCACACGTCCCCATGTCCTTCCCATGAATTTTGGGCCATCCCCACATATATAGCCAAAATAGCCAAACGTCAAACAGTATTTACTCTACAAGTTAACAAAACATAATGAACCTTCCTAACACATTTAGGGACATCAAAAACCGGGATATCAGATTTATGCTCCTCACTTATTTCAATTATCTCTCTAGCTTTAACTGGCGGTTTAACAGGGAGGGGTTTTCCTTCTGAACCAAAGAAGGCGGCAGTACTGTAACCTCCATCATCAAAAAATACATGGGGCCGCACATCTGCTTTTCCTTCGGGAATGCTCTTTCCCGTTATATTTTTCGCGGTAATATCCAGCTTTATCTTAGTAGAAGCAGGGGTACGTACAGGGTAATATATTTCAATCTTACAAAACAAAGGAAAAAAAGCATTTTCATCAAGAGCAGGGATACGAAGGGCCGGAGAATCTTCCGGTCCCAGTAAAATCCATCTGGTTTTCAATATTCGTTCATCATCTAAGTGAACAAAACGGTATTCCGAGTTCCACGTAGCCTTAATTCCTAAGCCTTCAATTAAAATGCGCAAAGGCACAAGCATAGAGTTTTTATAAAGTATAGGAAAAGTATCCAGTACAACTTGTTTTTTATTCACGTACGCTGTTTTTGAACCCACGGTTAACTCAACTGTACGGCTGGACCAGTTTATTATGGCTGTTTTGGTTTGAGGATTGTAATTGACTTTAGCCCCTATAAGGTCACGGCAAACTGTTCCTAAGGGCACTATTAGCCTGTTTTGAGGGTCAATATAAGGGGGTTTGGGGTAAGTGTAAAGGACATAGTAGCGACCCATCTTTAAAATTACCGGTAAATTAAAAGATTCAGTAGGAGAAGCTGCCCTTGCCCATAAGTTAAATGAACATGAAAGAAAAAGGGAAAGACTAATTATGAAAACCCATTTTAGGAATTTCTGCATTAAAATAACCTCCCTGAATTTTATGGTTTTTATTTAATGATTGGTATGAAGTTTAGCTTACCCGGGATAAAAACCCACAGAGCCCTTCTTATCTCTAAAAAGACAATAAAAAACTAAAGCATAGTAAAATGTGCTTTTGGATAAAAATGTTATTAACCTCTGTGAGCCTTGATAACTTAAACAGCTAAGCCTTTTTCTTTGACTTCGTAGTGGTAAGTGTAAATTATTTTGTGTAGTGC
>JJNX02000128.1 GCA_000681355.2 Peptococcaceae bacterium SCADC1_2_3 | reverse complement strand
TGGGAGGTTAAAATAGACAAGCGGGATAAAGACAAAATCTAAAGCGATAATTTCCAGTTAATGTGTTCTATTAATAGGATATTATGGGATTAAAACAATTAGATTGGAGGGAAAAAAATCACCTTATATAAAGGCGAAAAAATGTCTTGACAAAGTTAGCCACCTTATGTCTAAATAAGTATAAGAGCATATGCTCTTATTCTCCGAGCCGATAGCCCTAAAATTAATTATCATGGGTTTTTGGCCGATAGGGTACATCTGAAAACGGATGTGCCTCCCAATGTGGAAAGGAGAAGGCTTTATTTTGTTGCGATAAACTAATTGTGTTTATCGAACAGAGGCCCGGTGTTTTTCCACTAGGCCTCTTTATTTTTTTATAAAGGAGGGATGAGTTTAACTTTTAGGCAATCAAAAAATCTAAAAAGGGGGATAAAGTTTAAATATGAAGAAATTCATAAGCATTGCTTCGATGATAGCCCTGTTAATAATTATGGTAGCTTTAGCTGGATGCAGTAATACAAATTCACAAAATAATGTCGTAGAACCAGCTGAAAAAGCTTTTGTAGGAAAAACTCTCAACCTGTTTGTCGCTGCGGGATTACAAAAGCCCGTGGAACAGATCATTGAATCCTTTAAGGAAGAAACAGGGGCGGAAGTTTCTGCAAACTATGCTTCTTCGGGATCACTTTATGCTCAGATAGATCAAGGCCAACCGTGTGACCTGTATTATTCAGCCGACTGGATGTATATTGATAAGCTAGATCAGTCTGGTAAGCTGGAAGAAGGGCAAAAGTTCTTAAAGGATAATATAGTGCTGATTGCTTCTGAAACGGGCCAAAACAAGATCAGTAAGATTGGCGACTTGGCTAATCCTGGGGTTAGCTTAGTGATTGCCGACCCTCAGGCTCCAGCTGGGGTATACGCCAAAAACTCGCTCGTAAACTTAGGATTATGGGATAAAGTATCCTCTAATATAAAAGCCATGCCCTCTACTGTAAATCAGGTTCTTATTATGGTAAAGGAGGACCAGGTGGATGCCGGACTTGTGTACTCCAGTGTCGCCAATGGAAATGGATTACAACCTGTTGAAGTGATTGACGAAAAATACTCAGGTGAGATTATATTTGGTTCAGCTATTATCAACGGCAAGCAAACTGATTTGTCACAAGCTTTCATTGAACATGCTTCAAAGAATATAAATTTCTTTGAACAGTACGGATGGAAAGCTTACGAGTGAGTAAGAACATAATTCATGCCTTTTTTCTGCCGTTGTTCCTGCTTTTGATCGTTTTACCGATATTAGCTCTAGTTGTTAACCTGGATAAGGAAGGCATTCAAAAAACTATAATCGATCCATTCTTTTGGAGCAGTGTAAAGAATACAATCCTAGCAGCAATACTGGCAGCTGGGCTTGCTCTGGTGGTGTCAATAGGCTTTGCCTACTATCACCTTTTTCATAAGCAGTCCCTGGTTTATAAAATGGCTAACCTGTTTAATGATTTACCGATTGCTTTGCCTCATACCGTCGCAGGACTGGCTTTGTTGCTGGCATTTGGGAGAAAAACCATGGGCTTCTTGGGCGAGACGGGTGCTGCCTTTACTTTGTTTGCGGTTATTATAGCCATGTTTTTCGTATCCTACGCTTTAGCCGCACGTGCACTGATATCGGGAGTTGACCAGATGGAGCCAGAAGTTATTGATGTTGCAAGGACTCTTGGGGATAATCCGGTACAGGTATACTTTAAGGTGGTTCTTCCTTTAATGGGAGAGGCTTTATTTTCCGGATTTGTTCTCGCTTTTTCCCGGTCCCTGAGTGAGTTTGCCGCCGTTATAATGTTTGGTGGAAATCTACCTGGTCGAACCCAGGTGCTGGCATCTTATGTATTCACTAAGGTTGAAGTAGGGGATCTTGATATGGCGGTGACAGCAGCCGTATTTTGTGTTGCCTTATCCTGTCTAATCTTATCCATGCTGATCGTTGGGAGGCATCGCTATGCTAAAAGCTGAAGGAATATGTAAGAGATACGGTAATCAAATAGTATTGCAACAGGCTAATATAGAGCTGGATTCAGAAATCAAAGCTCTTATCGGTATTAACGGCGGCGGGAAGTCTACTTTTTTAAAGATTATTGCGGGTATAGTTCGTGAAGATCAGGGAAAAGTGTATATAAATGGGAGGCAAGTGAACAATTTGCCTCCCGAGCAGCGCAAAATTGGTTATGTTCCTCAGTATCCTGCTTTATTTCAACATCTGAGTGCAGAGGAGAATGTTTTATATGGAGCCAGAAAAAACAGAGAAGCATCCCAGGATTTTTACGAGCAGGTAACGAGCATATTAGGTTTAACCGAAGTTCTGCGCAAGCGGCCGCATGAGTTAAGCGGGGGCTATAAGAGTCGGGTTTCTTTGGCTCGGGCGTTGTTGCCCCAACCGCATATTTTGCTTATGGATGAACCGCTTAGCGGAATGGATATTATAATAAGGAAAAAAGTACTGCCAGTTTTCCGTCAAGTCTTAAAAAAAATTCAAATACCTGTGCTTTATGTTACCCATGATCCTGAGGAAGCTGAATTAATGGCGGATAGTTACGCTGCGATGAATTATGGAGAAATACGCTTAGTAGTTTCTGCTGCGGAAGCTTTTGAAGCCATTCAAAACCGGCACGGCCCCCTCTAATTGGACGAATAGTCTTAATAACTGACTGATTCATAGAAATACTAAATATCAACTACAGTTTGATTCAATGTAGCCGTGACCGTTCTTTACATGAAACCTCTCCTGCTCATGTTTCAAGGACTGGGGTGGGAGCAACCGCTTTATCTGGTTGCTCCCACCCTAATAAAACAGGTTAACATAAACAGATTCTCCAATTCTGAAAGTTTTACTGATTGGAGAATCGATCAGCCAATCTGCTTTCAACCGGTTTCTTTCGAAGCCCTATGAATGGCTTGTGGATTCTTTGGTCTGGCAAAGATTTCACAAAGTACGGTTTTCCCAACAACTTTAAAACTGACCTTGCCCAGTTTTGATAGACATTAAGAATACCACTATAATAAAAAGGGAGGTATTCAAAATGGGACAGGCAAGGTATGATCGTGAATTTAAAGAACTTGTGGTTCAGCGGATTTTAAACAGAGAAACCACCACCGCTGATATGGCCAGAGAACTGGACCTGCACTATACAACCGTAAGAGATTGGGTCCGACAATACAAAAGGGATGGACAAAATGCTTTTCCAGGCAGTGGCCGCCTTAAACCAGATGATGAGGAAATCAGAAAGATTCGCAAAGAGTTAGCTGATCTGAAAGTGGAAAATGCAATATTAAAAAAAGCGGCGGCCTACTTCGCGAAAAATCAGAAATAAATAAGTTCAAGTTTATCTATGAACATCGCTCCAAGTTTCGGATTGCGAATATGTGCCAGGCCTTTAAAGTATCTAGGAGCGGTTATTATGCTTTTCTTAAAAGACCTTTAAGTAAAAGCGCCATTAGAAGAAAGGCTTTATTGGAAACGGTTAAAAAGATATTTGAGGATAATCACAAAATCTATGGCGCTCCGAGAATAACCAGATCACTTCCTGAAGAACAGAAAGCCTGTTTAGGAACGGTTGCTAAACTGATGAGGGAAAACGGCCTTCGTTCAAAGACCGTCAGAAAGTATAAGGCTGCTGCCAATTCAAAGCATTCCCTACCAGTAGCCGAAAACATTTTGAATCGGGATTTTACAGCTACCAAACGCAATGAGAAATGGGTTTCTGACATAACGTATATATGATCCCACTGCAAAAACCCTTTAAAATAACCGAAAGAGCTCCATAAAAAGCAGGAAAAACAAGGGTGAATATCGAATATAACATTAATATAAAGTGCTTATTCCAATGAATTCGGCCACTGATTCCGATTTATTTCGAGCACCTATTCCAATCAAAAACGAGCAGTCATTCCGAAATGAAAACGAGCAAACCGGAGCGTAGTGACGCTGATAATCTCTGT
>JJNX02000127.1 GCA_000681355.2 Peptococcaceae bacterium SCADC1_2_3 | reverse complement strand
ATTCCTGCTTCCTGGGGTGAAAAATCTTTGGAAATTGAAAAAACGTTGCTGGCTGCTTTTTTTGGTTACTTAAGAGCCCAGTTAATTTTAATTACCATAACGGCAGTAATTAGCATTATTGGTTTTTATCTTATAGGGGCAAAATATTATCTTACCCTAGGCTTGCTGGTAGGGTTTTTTGATCTTGTTCCCGTCTTAGGACCGGCGGCCGTTTACTATCCCTGGGCAGTGTGGTCGTTTATAAATGGTCATATAGGACTGGGGATCAATCTTCTTATTTTACACACTATCCTTTGGGCCGTCCGGCATTTATTTGAAGCCAAGGTGGTAGCGGCAAGTCTGGGTTTGCATCCTTTAGCCGTGCTTTTTGCCATGTTTGCCGGCTTGAAAATTTTTGGCGTGGCGGGTTTAATTTTAGGACCGGTTCTTTTAATTGTTATTCAAGCCGTGTTTAAAACAACCCAACTGGCCAAAGGCAACAAGAGCTCGTTGCCTTTGAACCGGTGAAGAACAAATTTCAGGCAGGCACATAGGATCAAAGGCACAGAGGAGCAATTGATAGTTTTTAGTGGATAGTTTTGAGTTTTTAGTCTCAACATTGGTACTTCCTTTTCTGTAAACTAAAAACTGTTAACTACCTACTACTTTGTGCATAAACGCCTTTGCCCCTATGAACCTGTCTACAAGGGGGTATTTAACTGACCATAAAGGTAGTTATCTTGGGCAGTACCGGTTCTATTGGCCGGCAGGCCTTGGATATAGTCCGTCAATTTCCGGATAAATTTAAAGTAATTGGTCTGGCTGCCGGTAAAAATCATCAGCAGTTAGCCGCTCAAATTAAGGAATTTCTCCCCCAAATAGTAGCTTTAAAAGACGAGGGGGCGGCACTTGATTTAGCCCAACAATTAAATGCTCCAAAGCCAGAAGTTTATTGGGGAGAAGAAGGTTTAAAAATATTAGCCGGCCACCCGGAAGCTAAAATAGTTCTAAATGCCTTAACCGGTCTTACAGGACTTATTCCTACTATAGTGGCTTTAAAAGCCGGTAAAAATGTTGCTTTAGCTAATAAAGAATCATTGGTGGTTGCAGGTCAGCTAATTACATCCTTAGTTAAAAAAACAAAAACCCTTATTTTACCCGTAGATAGTGAACATTCCGCTATTTGGCAGTGCCTGGCTGGCAACCCTGACCGGGCAGCAGCTAAAATTATTCTTACTGCTTCAGGGGGCCCTTTCCGGCGTGAGCCAGACGATTTATCTGAGGTAACCGTTGAAATGGCTTTAAATCATCCTACCTGGCAGATGGGGCGAAAAGTCACCATTGATGCGGCTACTTTAATGAATAAGGGTCTGGAGGTAATTGAAGCCCACTTTTTATTCGGGATAGATTATGATCAGATTCAAGTGGTAATTCATCCGCAAAGCATTATTCATTCCATGGTGGAATACATTGACGGGGCTGTTATTGCCCAATTAAGCGTTCCGGATATGCGTTTACCAATCCAGTACGCCTTTTCATACCCGCAACGGTGGCCAAATAAACTTTCCCGGGTAGATTGGTTTACGCTAAAAGAAATGACTTTTGAGCCACCGGATATAAAACGCTTTCCCTGCCTTTCTCTTGCCTTTACTGCCGGCAAAACCGGTGGTACTTTACCGGCAGTTTTAAATGCCGTCAATGAAGTAGCCGTAGAGGCATTTTTAAGCCGTTATCTTAATTTTTCACTAATACCGGAAATTGTCGGTCAGGTAATGGAAGCACACCAGGTAATTTTTAAACCGGGCTTAGAAGAAATAATTACGGCTGACCATTGGGCGAGGGAGAAAGCCCGGGCCCTAATATCGAAGTTCGAAGTTTGAAATTCGATATTCGAATAATGGAAAGATAATTAAGCGTCGCGCTTTAAACTGTGAGAAAAAAACTTGATATTTTCCAGTTAAAAATAAATGATATATAATGATATAATATTATTAGATTTTAATTCGAACTTTGAACTTCGAGAAGGGTGATAATTATGCAAACTTTTTGGGCCGCAGTGTTTGTTTTCGGCCTTTTAATAGTTTTTCATGAATTTGGTCATTTTATGGTGGCCAAACTGGCAGGAATCAAAGTTAATGAATTCAGCGTTGGCTTCGGGCCTAAGCTGGGAGGAATTTTACGGGGTGAGACTGCTTATAACTTAAGGTTAATCCCCCTGGGTGGTTTTGTTCGTCTGGCCGGAATGGAACCGGAGGAACAGGTGGCCGAAGATGATGAACGTAGTTTTAATAAAAAATCTGTTTTTCAGCGGATTTGTGTTATTGCGGCGGGTTCAATAATGAATTTTGTCCTGGCGGCTATTATTTTAGGGATTATTTTTTCTTTTCAAGGCATCCCTGTTCCAACTACTACCGTAGATAAACTGGTTTCGGGACAGCCGGCCCAAAAAGCCGGACTTCAGGCAGGAGATAAAATTATCGCTATTAACGGTCAAGAAGTGCGCGATTGGAATGAAATGTCGGAGATAATTAATAAAAACCCCCAAAAAACTATTTTCCTTAAGATTATAAGAAATAACCAACCAAAAGAAGTAAAATTGGTAACTACCAAGGATGAAAATGGTTTTGGTAAAATTGGGATATATCCCCGGCAGCAATTAAAACGTTTAAATATATTTATGGCTTTAGTTATGGGGGTAAAATACACCGTCCAAATTACCGGGCTAATCCTGGTCTTTATCGGGAAAATGATTACGGGTCAGATGGCGGCAGATTTAGGAGGACCGGTAAGAATAATTTGGGAAATAAATAAAGCCGTAAGTTTTGGTTTTCTTTATGTGCTGCAATTAGCTGCTTTTTTAAGTATTAACCTGGGTTTATTCAACCTGTTTCCGATTCCTGCTTTAGATGGCAGCCGGATTATATTTTTAACTATAGAAGGAATTCGTGGTCGTCCTGTAGATCCGGCCAAAGAAAGTTTTGTTCATTTTATTGGTTTTGCGATTTTAATTTTGTTAATTGTGGTGATTACTTATCGTGATATTCTCCAATTGTTATGAAGTTTTAAAAAGGCGAAAGACCCGTCCGGTACGGGTTGGCCAAATGCAAGTAGGTGGAAATGCTCCTGTTATAGTCCAGTCAATGACTAATACCGATACTTGCGATGTCGCGGCCACCGTAGCTCAAGTTAAAATATTAACCGCGGCCGGCTGTGAAATTGTCCGGGTAGCCGTACCTGATGCCAGGGCAGTTGAAGCATTAGCGGAAATTAAAAAACAAATTTCTATCCCTTTGGTAGCCGATATTCATTTTGATTATCGACTTGCGTTGGCTGCTTTAAGAGTTGGGGTGGATGGCTTACGTCTAAATCCCGGCAATATTAACGATATAGAGAAGATCGGCTTAATTGCCCGGGAAGCAAAGGCCAAGAAGGTCCCTATTAGAGTTGGGGTAAATGCTGGTTCTTTAGAAAAAGGTTTGCTACCTCCTTCCGGTGTCCCAACGGCGGAAGCACTGGTTAAAAGTGCCCTACACCAAATTAAACTACTGGAAGACAATGGTTTTCAGGAGATTAAAGTTTCTTTAAAAGCGTCAGACGTGCCTTTAATATTAAAAGCGTATCAATTACTGGCCAAAGAAGTAGATTATCCCTTTCATGTTGGCGTTACGGCTACCGGTCCAGGAAGAGCGGGAATAGTTAAATCAGCAGTTGGCATTGGGACTCTTTTGGCTCAAGGAATTGGTGATACGGTACGTGTTTCCTTAACGGCTGACCCGGTAGAAGAAGTTAAGGTGGCTTATGAAATCTTAAAGGCCTTGGGTTTGCGTTCGAGAGGAATAGAATTAATCTCTTGTCCCACCTGCGGCCGGACCCAGGTTAATTTAATTCAAATGGCAGAAGAAGTAGAAAAAAGATTGGCCGGGATTGATATTCCTTTAAAAGTAGCGGTAATGGGTTGTGTGGTTAATGGGCCCGGTGAAGCAAGTTATGCTGACCTGGGAATTGCGGCGGGGCGGGGGGGGGGGG
>JJNX02000126.1 GCA_000681355.2 Peptococcaceae bacterium SCADC1_2_3 | reverse complement strand
TATACTTCCCGTGTCGGGTCCGGTTAATCTTAGCGATTTTAAGCGTGTTAGGTTGCTTTTTTTTGCTTTTCTTTATTTTAAGAAGGATTTTTTTGGGGCTAAGGTTCTAATTGTAGTACCGGTAATAATTGCCGCAACGGCTTTTGGCAGGTACGAGGGTGTTGGTGGGGCTGTTTTGGCCAGCACCCTTTTATTTTTTTTGGACTATAAAATTTTCCACAACTTGCCTCCTGATGTTTTTCAAACTAACGTTATTATCAGCAGTGTAACCATCCTCTTGGCCTGGCTGGTGGGCGGGCTCATGGAAGTGGAAAGAAAGACCCAGGATGAACTGGTTCAAATGGCTGATTTTGACCAGTTAACCGGTTTATACAACCACCGCTATTTACAGGAAAAGCTAGCCTCTTTTTTGCCTGAAACAGCCCCGGTTGCCAAAAATATCCCTTTTTCTACCGCTCTTAAGGATGCTGCACCCGTGACCGATAAACTAACCCTGGTTTTATTCGATATTAACCAGTTTAAGTATTACAACACCATTTTGGGCTACCAAAAAGGAGATGAAATTTTAGCCGGTATTGGCAATTTATTACTAGATGAGGTTAAAAAACCTTCTTACGCCGCCCGTTACGGTGGCGACGAGTTTATACTGGTTTTACCGGGAAAAGATAAGAGTGCGGCTTTGCAAGTAGCCAACAATTTGACGGAAAAAATGACCACCCTGGCCACCTCTTGCTTATCGGAAAAAGAAAATCCAAAAAGTTTAAAGCCCATTACCATATCGGTAGGGATGGCCAGTTATCCTACTGATGGAGAAGCTGTTTTACCTTTAATCAGAGCCGCCGAAAATGACTTATTTAGAATAAAGTACAGTCTGGATAAAGCTTACCTTTATAAATCTGTCTTAAGTGAAATCAGCGCCCTAAAAATAAAAGACGCTTATCCTGCGCTGCAGGCTTTTGTAGCCCTTATCAACGCCCGGGACAGGTACACCTTTGGGCACTCGGAAAGAGTCATGTCTTATGCCTTAGCCCTGGGAGAAAAATTAGCCCTATCCGAAGATGAAAAGGATATCTTGCGCTACGGGGCTTACTTGCACGATATAGGTAAAATTGAAATAGAAGCCGCCATTTTAAATAAAGAAGGTTCCTTAAACAGGACAGAATGGGAAACAATGAAAAACCACACCGTTTGGGGCAACGAGATTGTCCAAATGCTGGTTGCCTTAAAGGAAATAGGACCGGTTATCCGTTCCCACCACGAAAACTACGACGGCTCAGGCTACCCCGACGGCCTAAAAGAAGAAAATATCCCTTTTTTGGCTCGTATTTTACGCCTGGCCGACAGTTTTGACGCCATGACCACCGACCGCCCTTACCGGAACGCCTTAAAATTTTCTGAAGCTTGTTTGGAATTAAAAAAGCACGCCGGCACTTTTTACGACCCCCACCTGATAAATCATTTCCTGGTTGCAGTTAGAGGAGTCTACAAAAGAACTTCTTAACCCCCTACCTTTAAACGTATTTTATCTGAAGAAAAATTTTCGGGATAAAAATTGGGGGGAAAGACATGCCAGAAATTAACCTTATGGAGGAGATTGTAAAATTTATGAAAAACAATATTGAAGAGAGAGGGAGATGAAAGAAATCAGGCCATGGAGGAGTCCATTATTTATGGTTTTTTTAAGGTTTTATCATGTTCTCCACAGTTTCGTAAAACAATTAAATCGTTTTCCCGTTGAAACGTGAGCCGTAAGAACATTGTTGCGCTGGCCTCCCAGATATCCTTTGTGCCCTGTACCCGCTTGATCCTTAAAGAAGGATGGTTAATATTTTTAGACATTAAATACAATGATTTTTTAATAGCATTTTGCTGCCCGGAATTTAGCCTCTTGTACATTCGCTTAAACCGTTCCGTTCTTTGGAATTTCATTGATCCAAATCCTTAACCAGTTCATCTGCGTTATTGAACGATTTAACTCTTCCGGCATTTATATCTTCTTCCGCTTCTTTCTCCCCCTCCTGCCATTCTTTTGTCCAAAACCATACCTGCTCTGCCGGGATAATCTTCATAGGGATAAGAATAACTTTATTATCCTCTATCTGTACCTGAAAGATGTCTCCGTCACTTAGCGGCATGTGTTCTTTTAAAAATCCCAAACTGATAATACCGCGCTTTTGAACCATTATATTACCGATTATTTTACCCATAGCATCTCACTCCATTCATTATTTCCGTATAGCTGTTTTGCAGTTTATAACTATACTGCTCTGCTGTAATTTTAGAATAAAAGTTAGTATCTGTCAACAGACGAATTGAAAGGCTTGCCTTTAATAAGTTATAATGAGGCGGGAAGAATAATTTTTAAAAAGGTGAACTTATGTTTTCAGAAATAGTTAAACTGCCTGCACCAAGATATGACAGCCCTACCTCAGTTGAAGCGGCTTTATGCGCTCGAAGGTCGGTCAGGGATTATAAAGACTTACCGCTAACGCTGGCTGAGGTAAGCCAACTCCTTTGGGCGGCGCAAGGAATTACCAGTACAAGGGGTTTTAGAACCGCTCCTTCTGCCGGCGCCCTTTATCCTCTGGAGGTATATTTAGAAGTGGGAAAAGTAAAAGAGCTTTCTTCAGGTATCTATAAATATGAGCTTTTTAAACATGAACTTATAAAATACTTGGCTGGAGATAAAAGAACTGCTTTGGCTAACGCCGCCTTGAGACAGTCCTGCGTGAAAAATGGGGCTGTAAATATCATTTTTTCGGCCGTGTACGAGCGGATAACCGGTAAGTATGGGGAAAGGGGTATCAGATACGTCTATCTGGAAGCCGGTCACGCGGCCCAAAATGTTTGCCTTCAGGCAGTTTCCTTAGGTTTAGGGGCAGTTGTAGTGGGAGCATTTAGGGATATTGAAGTGCAAAAAGTAGTAAATATGCCTGCCCAAGAGCATCCTTTATATATTATCCCGGTGGGAAAAATGAATTAGACCTTATTAGGTCCGAAATATAAGGTCTAATTGGTTTTATTTATTGAACTACTCCTGACTAAAGTCAGAAGATTCTTCCCTGCTTTCGGACAGGGACTGCCTTCTTAAGAAGGCAGGCGAACTTCATTCAACTAAAGTCGCTCAGCAAAAAGCTTTCCGTACAACATGATGTATGGAGAACCTACTTATCCTGCGTGAGGCAGGACTTTTGAATTTTCCAACACTTTTTTCAGAGAATCTGTGAATTCGCTGTCTTTAAACTCTTTGCCTAATTGGTACAGGTAATGAATTTTTACGTTCTTCACCTGTCCCTGGAGATAATTCCAATGCGACCAGTGGTGCCGGTGTCTTATCTTCTCCGGTAAGAACACTGACAAGACTGGTGGAACCTTCTCTTTGAATCTCATACCGCGGCGGGCTATTACTAAAGCTGCCGCGGTATGAATAGAAATACCTTTTTGGGCCATATATTTAAGTTTACCTATAATTGAGGTATAGGCCGGTTTTATCTTGAATACGGCTACGCCTTCTTTATTAGCCCTGGCGTAAATGGCATTAGTTAAAATACGGTAGGCAAACAGACTTATCTTTCTGTTTCGTTTTTTACTGCCATATTTGAGTCTGAATTTAGAATCGGTAGTATCTAAATCTTCGATTACGATAGGTTTTTTCTTTATTTTGGCAATATCAACTATGTCTATGGCCGATTGTTCCAATATTTTAATTATTTGACCCGACATTTTCCCTTCTATATTATAATCATTACTTGACCAGTCAATTAAATTACCACAATGATTAGTTTCTGCCAAAGCAGCATGATCGAAATTCATATCCACACCAATTACGCCGTTGCCTTTGTAATAGTTAACATAAGGATTGCCGGGTAAATCAACAGTAATTTTGAATATATAATAATCTTCGTGATCTTCTATGATCCAAGCAATCGGTTTTCTTCTTTCATTCTGGAAAATAAAGGCGGCATCTACTTCTTCTTGGCCGTACCTGAAGATAACCGGGATATTTACTGCAGTCCCGTCCGGCAGGTCGAAGGTGAGAATATTTGTCTTCACGTCATATTTAAATACAAAGTTACCGTATTTAGCGTCCAGCCGGCCGGAAATTCTTAAGGAAGAGTATCGGGC
>JJNX02000125.1 GCA_000681355.2 Peptococcaceae bacterium SCADC1_2_3 | reverse complement strand
GTAAACGCCGGTCTAATTCAATATTTTTAACTTCTAAGCTTCCCCCACATTTTGCACAGATCATTTATATCTTCTCCATCCATTATAATACCCATGCTTCCTATAAACAACTAAATTCTTAAATGCTCTCTTGAAAGAGGAACTGAAACCTATCTCAATCATCTTCATATACTTCTTTTCTTAAATCTCCAACGGTCCCAAATTTTATCCTTCCTTCTTCATATTCTCTTAAGCTTTCCTCAGCATTTTTTTTAATCTGTTTTCTCTTTTCTTCTATAAGCAACCTATCCAGCAAATCCTTGAGATAAATTTTACCTTCCAAATCTAAAAGCTTTATCTCCTTTTGATTTATTTTACCCAGTGTTCACTGCAGGAATTTGAGGTGCGTAAAGTCGATGGCCTGATACGCGTCGGGGAAGAAAAGTTGCATGAATTCGGCAAAAAAGGTTTCCAAAAGTTCTTTGAACAATCGGTCGTGGTCGATCTGATTTTTATTCATCGGATGGATACTCCTATTTGGTTTTCTAACTCACTTCCAGTTCTGGTAGTAGTGAACCCAGGCCACCTTACCTTTGACAGCATTGTATAACCGTTCGTCAGCCGTCCAGAATTCGCATCCGAGGAAATCAGCAAGCGCCAAATAGTATGAATCATATGTAGCCGGCAGCCCAAGATGCCTTGCCCATTCCAAAGCAGAGCGGTGGAGTTTCTCCGTTCTTTCCAAAACAATACCTAAATCCAGCAACTGCTGGAGCAGCATTACAGCATCAGAAAGGGTTAACTCCGCCCGGCGAACACGTTTGTATAGAGCATTTGTGACTTCGATGGGCAAAAGAGGTGGAGCGGTAATAATCATTTCCTTGTCCGCCCACTGTTCAAGAATGTGAGCGGCTTTTCCGGTTCCTTCTTCGTTTACTAGCCACTTTGTAGCCAGGCTGGCATCGACGACCACAACCGGAGCGTTCATAACCGGCTGGTCCTCTCTTCACGTACCTGCCGGATAAAATCAGCGGCATGGCCAGGTAAAACCCGTTCACCAAATATTTTTTCCCTCATCTCATTCAGCATGGCTACAGCAAGACGGGTTACTGGCCGGCCCGGACGGCTTTCAAGCCACTGCTGTAGCGCTTGCGTAACGATTTCTCTCACTGTCATTCCTTCTTGAACGGCCCGGATCTTGATTACCTTATAAAGTTTCTCATCTTTTAAGTCCAGGTTAAGTCTTGTAGACATTAAGATTCACCTCAAGACCACATTAACACAAATAAATATTTACGTCAATACACAAAAGTCTTTCTGCTAAAAAAAAATTACTGAAATTGAAAGGGTAATGATTGAACTTGTTTATCAGTTTCTATTTTAAGAATTTCTATTCCTAGGGCAGGCAGGATGCCTACCCTACCGATACCATTTTTTTCATCTAAATCAACAGTTACCTCTTCTTCTATATCTAAACTCCGCGCGGCATGTGCTTCACGGAGTTCTATGCTTCGACAGGTATTGGAAGCCTTATAAATAGTTAAGAAGTCGGAATCTGTATCTATTAGAGGTTGGGCTGGCAATTTAGGAACTTTTGCTATACCCTACCTAAATAGCTACTTTTACTTTACCAATAATGAATTCTCCTTCAGTTGGTATCTCTTGTTTATCTTCTCTGAGAGCTTCTAAGTGAGATTCAATTGCCTCTTTTATGTTCTTCATCGTCTCTTCCACCGATTCACCCTGGGAATAACATCCAGGTAAAGCTGGAACCTCTGCCCAGTATCCACCTTCCTCAGCCTTGTGAAAAATTATAGTATACTCCACATAGCCTACCTCCTCACAATAGTTCAATAAACTCTTCCTCAGTTAAGCCTGCCTTCCTGATCGCTGCCTTAAGTAAACCAATTTTAATTTTCTTAGATTCAGGAATAGTTATAATTTGCCCATTGGGCATCTTTATATTAATATGGTCACCTTTACCTTTCCTTTTAACGCCGCCAGTTTTCATAAAAGCCTTTACTACTTCCCTGCCTTTAATATCTCTAAGCTTTCTCACTGTTTTAATCTCCAAACTCATATTTCAAATCTTTAAGGGTTCCAAATTTCATCCTTCCTTCTTCATATTCTCTTAAGCTTTCCTTGGCATTTTTTCTAATCCTTTTTCTCTTTTCTTCTATAAGCAACCTATCCAGCAAATCCTTGAGATAAATTTTACCTTCTAAATCTAAAAGCTTTACCTCCTCAATAACTTTATGGAATTCTATCATCAGATCATTCTCCTTTTCTCTTAAGTTGAGTTTGATGAACTGTTTAATTAGGATCATTTCCTGCAATGCATCTTTAAGCAATTCCCTGCATTCTTCAATAGTTTTTCCTGTTTTAGCAAACCTTTATTCCAATGATATTATACCGTGGGCACAGGGTAAAACATAATCTATTTTTTAGGAGGGATTATTCAGTAAATTCCTGCACCTAAACTATGTAAAATATTTCTTAAAATATACCAGATAATGGACTTGACGGGCGCGGGGGTGGGGGTTATAATGTAAATGAAGCGAACATTTATTTGCTAAACACTAGTTTGTAAAGGAGGTGAAGAGGATGGCCGTAAACAAAGTTCCTGCCGGTACCATTTTAAGGCTCAAGCTGCAGGTAGGCGTGGACGAACAGGGAAATCCCGTATACCGCAACAGAAACATGCGCTACGTTAAGTTTGAGGCGGTTGAACAGGATCTTTTTGACGTAGCCCAGAGTCTTGCCGGGCTGCAGGAGTATACCTTGGCCGCGGTGCAAAGGGAAGACAACGCTAATTTAGTACAGGTATAAACCACAGGCTTCGGGCAGGCAGGATGCCTACCCTACGTGGGCCCACAGGCTGGAAGCCTATGCCACTGGTGGGCCCACCACAATCATCAATCAATTCACATCGGAAAGGAGGTGAAAAAAAATGGCGGTTACCACAGCCCAAACTCTGCGGATGGTCTTTAAGAACGAAGCCGGCTCTAACTTTACTTTAAGCCTGGACAATCCCCGGGACACCCTTACCACTGCTGAAATAGAAACGGTTATGGATAGCATTATTGCTAAAAACATCTTTTTAACTACCGGGGGTCCTTTAGTGGCCAAGCAGGATATTAAAATCATTGATCGTACCACTAACGATATGTACGATCCGGCTTAAAAAGAAAGGAGGTTTTTACTGGTGGAATTATTTTTACAGGCAATCCCTGTCTGCCGACAGGCAGGGGAAGTGTGGGCTTCCCTATTGCCGTGGCTGCCTACCTTTTAGTGCGTTTAGAGCAAAAGCTAGAGGGTCTTGCCACCAGTATAAGTGAGTTGGCCCGGGTAGTTGAAAGACGCAACTAGCAAATTACCAGTCTACCCCGTTTTAAAAGTAGGCAGCGCCCCCTCCCCCTAACCCCCTCCCCCTAACCCCCTCCCCTTGGGGGAGGGGGTTAGGGGGAGGGGGTTTTTGTTTTAACAGAATTTCCAGGCTGGTCTTATGCGCTTGACGAAGACGACGGAATCTTTTTTCACTTCCAATCATGAACAGGATACTCGTTTCATTACGCGGTTCTTTTTCCACGGAGGAAGATCAACTATTTCAATGCTGTGAAGACTGTTTTTTAGTTTTTCCGAAGCATCAAGAATTTCTATTCCTACGATACCATTTTTTTCGTCTAAATCAATAGTTACCCCTTCCTCTATATCCAAACTTTTAAGTGATTAACAGTGCAGGGGCCATAGAAGCATAGGGACGTTCTTTTTGCTTCCCTTTTTCGCATAATTGTTTTGCACCAATTCATCAAGCCTGGGATTATGTATAGAACAGGAGGAACTAAAATCCATCTCAATCTTCATATTCATCTTTTCTCAAATCTTCAATGGTTTCAAAAATTTTTCCCTGTATAAACCCCGTCAAACATGCTATAATAAAGTCACATAAAACAACCAAAGCCCGCAGGGAGAAAAAAACACCAAGATGAGCGAAACAAACGAAATTAAAAACCCGCATGACAAAACGTTTAAAGAAATAATGAGCGATACCAGCATAGCCAAAGACTTTATAAAAAACTACTTACCACCGGAAATATTAAAGCAAATAGACCTAAACAAACTAGAAATAAAAAAAGACACCTTTATAGAGCCAGAACTAAAAGAAAGATATACAGA
>JJNX02000124.1 GCA_000681355.2 Peptococcaceae bacterium SCADC1_2_3 | reverse complement strand
TTTTTTCTTCCTTAAAAATTTCCAGTACAGCTCTTGTTCTAAAGTTATTTGTATATGTCTTTCTCATACTCCTATTATACACCTTAAATAAGGCTTATTTTTTGTCTGAATTTCTTTGGCCATTATAAAACGACCCGCAAAACGGATGGACAAAGCTACAAGGTACTCCAAACTGAAGTGATACGGGAAGGTAAAAAGCCGTTGGTCACGTACTTCGGAGGGTTTAAGCTTGGATTTAAGAAGGACGCTGTTATTGAGGATGCATTACCGACAGGAAAGGTATACAACATCAAGAGTCAACTCATTGAACGTTTGCTTAAGGATACGTGTGAACTATGCGAATCCAGAGGGAACATCGAAATGCATCACGTCAAGAAGCTAAGAGACCTTGAAAATAACGGTAGAAAAGAAAAGCCCGAATGGATGAAACGGATGATAGCAATGAGAAGAAAAACACTTGCAGTATGCTATGAATGCCACACCAAAATTCATTCGGGCAACTATAACGGTAAGAGGCTAACAAACGCCACTGTCTGTTGACAGCTAATCACTGGCGAGCGGAGTGCAAAGGAAACTTGCACGCTCCGTTCTGAGAGGGGTGATTGGAAAAGTGCTGTCTTCGGATAGTAACTCGCTGGTCGCCTACTCTACGCACGTCCGGTGACAACGGGGGCTGGCACCCCGTGAGGGGTGCCAGCTACCCACTCTGTCATGCAGAACTCAACGGACAAAAGGCGGCAGGCATAGACGGCATTACAAAATCGGAAAAGTACTCATTACCAACCCTATTTTATTGTTTCGTGTTTACAACCATCTCTCTAAGATCCTCAAAAAAGATTTTATTGTTTTTTACCCATTCTTTATTATCTTTAATTGTGGTTTTGTCGAAAAGCACCTTACTATTACCTTTCAGCAATTCGTCCAACGCTGGTACGAGTTCCTCATCACCATTTTCTATTTTGTCCATTATAAAAGGAATTGCTGGTGTTCCAAGTTTAATTAATGCATTTACTTTATCTTCTTTTGGATTTTGCGAGAGAGTTATTCTTTCAATATTGTCTTGCATAGTACCGAGGTGCCTATCCCATTCTTTTGCCCATTCCTTCCCATTAGACCAAAGGAAAGAATTCCCTCTAAGATTCACTTTTGCAATTTCTTCTCCAGCTATAGCTAAGATATATTCTTTAAGACCGTTCTCGTTACTATTGGTTATTTTTTCTCTTATTGGTACAAGAGAAGCTGAGCCTAAATTTACTATGTTAAGGTAGTTTTCGTTATTGACAATATAGTCATACGGATTTGAACTAAGATCACGAACAGGATCTTCTTTTACTGCCTTATCTACTCCATCCATAATTGCCTCAATATTTTTATCAATCTGATACGAAGGACTCGCAGTTACCTTAGATATGGACGCAAAAGCAGTAACGCATACTAAAGCTACCAGTACTAAAATTAACAGTTTCTTTTTCATTCTACAATCCTCTCTTTCCATTAATTTAAGTAATATTGTTGAACCTTTGGCCCATAAACGCTTGCCGCATAATAGGGATTCCAAGAACCATGATCGAATCGTTCTAAACCACCCCATTTTGCACGGCACCATACTTCACCGGTTACTTTGCTAAAATGTTTTATCGCACTCGTAGAACCATAAGAAATAATGTATGCCCATTGTCCAGAAGTAGAATAGCCCAAACTAGCTAGATAAGAGTCAACAGCACTACTTGTTGGATTTCCACCCCATGGCCATTCCCACGTCATTGACCCTGTAGCGTAACCCAGGCAATTATAAGAGTTAGTATATGGAGCATTATAGTACCAAGTCCAAGAAATATTGTTATAGAAACTATCTGGATTGTATAGAGCATATGCTGAAACAGCTCCTAAATTCAACATTGTGGAAACTAAAAGTACAATAAGCAGTTTTTTTATCTTTGTATTCATTGTATACCCTCCCTCGTATAATAGTATCAGAACCACCGGACAGCCTAAATCCCAGTTAAGGGACAATATGGCTAATCCGGGTGGGTCCGGGAACCGGTTCCCAAATCACGGGTACCGAGGCCAACGAAGTCAAATACCAGATTCCACAACGGGTACGGTAACGGTACCGGTCATTCGCGCGAATACTGTATTGTGGAATCGCTATTGAAGGTAGTTGGCCAACAGTGCCTTAAATAATGGTGGTGATTCATAAGGAACCTGAAATTATCTCAAAAATATCTACAATCCAAGTCCTGGCCGCCATGGTGCGAATGGGCAGTTAAGTCCTCTGAAACTCTTTATGGGCATGGATTGTTTTGGTGATAATCTCTTTGCCGGCCCCCCGGGTCTACTGTTTAGCAGTTACCCTGGCCGGGCCGGTTTTCTGTTACCTTTTTTACCTTTTTAAAGAACTGCAAAAAACCACATAGCGCGCTTCCTTATCTCAATGATTGTGATGTTATCTCCTGATATCTTCTGTTTTCAGCCTATCTCATTTTAACGAAGTTATTGAGCGGGTTGATATGTGTGTCATTAATAAACATACAAGTAAATATTTACCATGCAGGTTTGTGCTTACTTAGAGATTCGATCTTTATTAACAATATTTTCCTCTGTAAGCGTTGGCCTGCCCTCTGATCCTGAAGCAACCCTATCATGGCTCTCTGGGTATCTCGTGTAATTCACAAGCCCCTACATTCCCTAGTCCTGCCTCTCAGGGCCAGCAGACGTAATATACTCGTATACGGGGTCAGAATATTTCTGCCCTAGTGGGGGTGATCGTCATCGCTGTACAGATGGCCTTGTCTTTTAAGGATTTACATTTAGGACATTTGTCCGATCGGTCAGAATATTCTAAAACTACCCTAAGGCTAAGCGTAGCGTGCCTTTACACGGAGAGGGCGAAGTGCTAGGCTATCAAGCCTTGCGGCCACCTTTACTGTGGTCGCCCTTGGTTGCAGAATAGCACGAGCCAGAGGCTCCGTGTCAAGGATAGCCGTTTTAACCGGATAAATCCTTATTTAGGCAACTACCAAAGAATTATAGGCGGCTCGTTCTGGACGATACATAGTTTGATTCTTAGCAAGTGCGAACATGATTCGCAACATCCTTACACTGACTGCCACTAAAGCTTGCTTCTTACAAAGGGGGCGGTTAGTGCGCTCGGTGAGTTGTGTATAGATATCCCTTAACTCCCGGTTGTGTACAACTGCCATTAGCGCCAATTGGTATGCCAGACTTCTTAATGAGGCTCGGCCCCTTTTGGTGATTGTTCTCTTGCCACGGTGCTTTCCAGAATCGTTTTCCCGGATATTTAGACCGGCCAACTTTTTTCCTTGCTTTTTTTTACGTGCATTGGATTTACCAATACATAGGTGTATCCCAATTCAACCAGATACTCAGCCAGCGCCTTCCCGTAGTGACCGGTGGGCTCCATTCCGAATACCACTTTCTTTAGGCCCTGTTCTTTTAAACACGCAGTAGCCTTTGAGACTAGATTTTCAAACCCTTCTCTGGTATTCTGGAAGGAGAATGGTTTGCCCAGCTTTTTGCCAAAAGGATCTATGCACTGTGCCCAATGTAATGATTTGGCAATGTCGATGCCTATTACTAGGTGTTCGGGGCCAACTACAAGCTTTTTCATATTGTTTTTTACCTCCTGGTATTTGGATTGTTTGGTCACTTTCTTTATACCAGGATTTTTTTGTTTACTCAACCTCCCTCACAAGCATTACGGGAATGCTTCCATCTTTGTTGGGGAAAGGCCTGGTAAAGATTTTTGCGCTGTTTTATGGTAACCTGGCAGTTATAACCATAAATGGCCTTGCCCCATAGCTTCGCACCCTGTCTTTTGACAAGATTGCTTTTTACCATGAGAATCCCTCTCTATTTTCTTTCATTTCTCACCCCATCAATTTACAATATTTAGTACCTTTTGTTACCACCTTAAATTATATAGCACTATTTTTCCTTGTCTACCGATTATGTCCGAAAGGGTACTTTTTCTGTCCGAATGGGTACATTTCCATGTCCGAATGGGTACATTTCCTGTTTGAAAGGATACATGGCATTCTACGAAAAAACAAAAAAAGGGGGTCATCCTCTTCACTTTGTCAAATTTACGCCAAGCTTTTTCTCTAACTCCCTGGCCCTGGCTTTGGTCATGGTGAT
>JJNX02000123.1 GCA_000681355.2 Peptococcaceae bacterium SCADC1_2_3 | reverse complement strand
GTAAACGCCGGTCTAATTCAATATTTTTAACTTCTAAGCTTCCCCCACATTTTGCACAGATCATTTATATCTTCTCCATCCATTATAATACCCATGCTTCCTATAAACAACTAAATTCTTAAATGCTTTCTTGAAGGAAGAACTGAAACCTATCTCAATCATCTTCATATACTTCTTTTCTTAAATCTCTAACGGTCCCAAATTTTATCTTTTCTTCTTCATATTCTCCTAAGCTTTCCTCAGCATTTTTTTTAATCTGTTTTCTCTTTTCTTCTATAAGCAACCTATCCAGCAAATCCTTGAGATAAATTTTACCTTCCAAATCTAAAAGCTTTACCTCCTTTTGATTTATTTTACCCAGTGTTCACTGCAGGAATTTGAGGTGCGTAAAGTCGATGGCCTGATACGCGTCGGGGAAGAAAAGTTGCATAAATTCGGCAAAAAAGGTTTCCAACAGTTCTTTGAACAATCGGTCGTGGTCGATCTGATTTTTATTCATCGGATGGATACTCCTATTTGGTTTTCTATCTCTAGTTTACACTGGAAACAGAAGGTTGGCAATCCTGATTTTTTGAGGGGGAGGGTTGTTAAATATTTCTTAAAATATACCAGATAATGGACTTGACGGACGTGGGGGAAGGGGTTATAATGTGAATGTAGCGAACATATATTTGTTAAACATTAGTTTGTAAAGGAGGTGAGGAAGATGGCCGTAAACAAAGTTCCTGCCGGAACCATTCTAAGGCTCAAGCTGCAGGTAGGCGTGGACGAACAGGGAAACCCCGTATACCGCAACAGAAACATGCGCTACGTTAAGTTTGAAGCGGTTGAACAGGACCTTTTTGACGTGGCCCAGAGTCTGGTCGGGTTGCAGGAGTACACCTTAGCCGCGGTGCAAAGGGAAGACAACGCTAATTTAGTACAGGTATAAACCACAGGCTTCGGGCAGGCAGGATGCCTACCCTACGGGCCTATGCCACTGGTGGGCCAAAGCTTATGTTCAGAACATCTGCACCCGAAAGCGTGATGATAAACTTTTAACCTGTATTCCCGCTCGACGTGGTCATCTGCTGATTATTCTAACGATAAACCTCTCTTCTATGCTTTACTCGCATGACCCTAACAATTTTTAACTTCTCATCAATTTCATAGATAATTCTTAAGTCCCCGACCCTTATGCGCCAATCATTTTTTGAACCTGAAATCTTCCGAGAACCTGAGGGTCTAAAATTATCAGCCAGATCTTTAACTTTACTGATTACCCGATGAAAATCTTCTACTTGCAATTTTTTCAAATCTTTTTCGGCGCCTCTTTCGAGATAAATCTCATACATCTGGTTTATAATCCACTAAAAACTCCTCCAGCTTCCTAAACTTTAAAGGTTTTTTGCGCATCTCATCCAGCATTTTTAAGTCTTCCATGTCCTCCAGAAGCTCTAGCATTTCTCGGTACTCATCAATATCCAGGATTACCGCTGCCGGTTTTCCCTCTCTGAAGACAATCTCCGGCGGTTTTCTTTTCAATTTCCGTGAACCCATTTTCTCTCCTCCATAGTCCTTTATAATCTCTGGAATATCCGGTAGATTAGATGCTAAATATGGCCAATATGTATTGTTTTAATGCCACTGGTATAAATAGAATGCCTGGCTCCTTCACGAAGCAAAAAAAACCAATTTTCCTCAAAATATTTAATCAGGTCACGACGTTTTAATTTCTGATAGACCTTCTCTGCTTCCCACGCATATGGGGACATGGGAACGGTTCCTTTGTCTTGCATACAACATTATTTGCATAAAAATCTAATGGCTACTGCATAGATTCACCTACTAAACTACTGGCCGCAAAATGCATAACGGCTTCAATTTTTTCCTCCCGAAGGGGCAGACCTGCGTGTCTGCCCTGATGGCACATGGCAAACATCCAAAACAGGGCAATCACATAGGATTGCCCCTACTATTCTCTAACCCTCTGATAAAAATACTAGCGAATTAAACTTCTGCTCTTTTTAACTCTTGTGAATAAGGAACTACTTTAGGAAGAGCGAATTCTATTCCCTTCCCAATGACCTCACCAGCGTCTATAATCTCTATCCCTATTAACTTACCGTTTTTATCAAAGTCCATATTTACACCGGGCTTAATAGTAACCGTTTCTGCTGCTTTTGTATCCGGCGAAGAAAAATATAGATAAAGGAGATCCCTTATCGGAAAAGAAGTCTTCTTTTATGTGAGTTCTTAATGCCGGGTGAAATTGTATTTATAAGTCAAGGAGAATCCGAAGCCGATCTTCGATTGCGGCAAGGGTATTAGTATTTATATGTCCTAACCGGGCAAAAAGTCTTTCTTTGCTAATCGAGCGAATATCTTCGCATTTTACAAGACTTTTTTCTGGTAATCCTCCCTCGGGTGGGTTAATTTCAACGTGAAAAGGAATTCCTTTTTCTTTGGTGGTTATCGGTAAAACAATTACCAGTCCACTCGGGCCTTGGTTGAACAAATCTACCGAAACAATAAGACCGGGCTGTTTGCCGGCTTGTTCGTGTCCTTTAACAGGATTGAGGTCCACAAGCCATACTTCGCCACGGGAAGGCTGCATTATTATTCCTCCTTTAGCCCGTCAAAAAGTACCGTATCCCACGCAGCACGTTCTTCAAGTTCATTTTTCCACGCTTCGGAGTCATTCTGTAAGGCAGCAAAAGCTTTATTAGCTTCTTTTAAGAAACTTTTTCTCCGGTATTCTTCAATTGCCTTGTCGAGAATTGCCTGCATAGAATTATCATATTTAGCTGCCATTTCTTGAAGTGTTTTCCATGTCGCATAACTAACCCTAACCGTTTTAGTTTGCATAAAATTGCCTCCTGTTTTTATATCTACAAATAAGTTTACAATATAGTAAATTTCTAGGTCAATCATTTTATTTGTCTCTTAAAAATAGAAAGGTAAGATAAGATACAGGGCAATATTTGTGAGGCCGTGGGCCAGGGTAACGCCAATAAGGGAGCCTGTGCGCCGGACAACTGCCGAGAAGAAGACAGCAATCCCAAAAACAAAAACCACTTCAACCGCCGACAGATGGGTGATGTACAGAGTAGCAAAAATAAAGCTTATCAGAACAAGAGCTGTTTTTTGACCCAAAAGATCGCTCGCTGCTTTTTGCATGATGCCGCGGAAAACTAATTCTTCGGTAAAGCCCGTACATACCAGCAGGATCAGGGCGGGTAAAAAAACATCGGGCAGGCTCAGCACCGGAACAAGGGGGTGCGGGTGTAAGATAAAATATTCAGCCAGTCCCAGGGGTAATCCCGCCAGCCCGACCAGGAGCTGGAAAAGCAGGTTATTGTTGCCCCAGCCCAGACCTATTTCTTTTCGTTGGTACCCGTTAATACGGGCTACCACCACTGCCCCCACCAGGAGGGGAAAACTTACCACCGCGTACCAGTACGTCAGGGGGAAAACAGCCAGCGGCAGGGAAAGATTTAATATCCGGATGAGCGGGGCCAGGGCAAGAGCCAGATAAAATTTGGCCGCATCTGTCCGGAAGCCTGCTCCTGCCTGTGCGCCTGCCTGCGCAGGCAGGTTGCACGCAGACAGGTCTTCCCCGGCGGTATAAAAAGCCGCGTGAAACAAGAGAGGACCCAGGAGCAACAGGTGAACCATCTCACCGGCACGCAAATTTTTTATTACCAGTAGCTCCCCAAATAATATACCGGCCGCGTAAAGCCAGGGGTAAACCTTTTCCCAGCAAATGAAAGATTCCGTATGATGATTCAACAAAAGATTTTGTTCCTTTCCCCCTTATTTTTCCTGGTGAACTTTTACCCATATATGGAGGGAACGATAAGGCTTTTGGTCACCTTCCCGGTACAACAAAAATTTTACCTTTTGGACCCAAAAGGTAAAACTCAGTAAATTTTTCGCCCGTCTTAGGGGTGGCAACCACGTAAACAATACTTCCCAGGGCAAAAACAATTGCCGCCGCCAAAAACACGGATAGCACCTTATCAATTTTAGAAAACTCTTTTAAAAGAGGAAGGTCAAACTCAAAAGTAGGGTAAAAACGCAGTTCAACGGGCAGCTTATTCCGGCGGTAAAAGGCTAAAGCGGACGTGCCGGCAATAAATACAAGCAGGGTTATAAGAATGGGAGCCAAATGAATCCCCCAGGGCGTATAATTAAGCCCTAGGCCAAGCAGCGGGACCACCGCAATACTTAACCCAAAACTCAGGGCCACTCGTTCAGTGCCCTCAAGGTCCCCCCGTCCGGGGAAAAGGGCGGCAATTAGGGTGTATCCGGGAAAGAAAAGCACAAAGGGCAATCCCAAAATAATCCGAAGAGCACCAATGCTTGAGCCATCCTCAAAATTGCTTAAAAAAA